>NZ_LWFZ01000763.1:0-14996 GCF_001635225.1 Oleiphilus sp. HI0086 | reverse complement strand
CTGCTGAGCATCGAGTGCCATCCTCATGCTGGTAATTTGCATTGAGGCGAGTCCTAAAATTCCGACACTAAAAATAAGCAAGCTGATGAGAAGTTCAATCAGAGAAAAACCTGACTGAGCAGCCTTTAAAGAAGCTATATTTGGCGCACGCGAGCACGTACTTAACTTACATGAAGTCTTTAACATCAGCATCATATCCTTTGATCGCTGGTTAATTGTGAGAAAGCGCTTATCCTTTGCGCTTGACTTATATGCTAACCAATTCGATTCTGGCTAGCAAATAATAAACTCTAAATATTTTCTGCGGGTATTCTTAGAGCTTTCGGCATGCTGAAAACGATATTTTCTTCACGGCCATCAGCCTCTTCAACTTCTTTAGCCCCCAACTCTACCAAACGATCGACAACTTTCTGCACGAGAACTTCGGGTGCAGACGCACCAGCCGTAACGGAAATTGCGTTTGCCGACTGCAACCATTCCGGTTGAATCTGTGAGTGATCATCAATCAAATAAGCAGGCGTTCCCATACGTTCAGCCAGCTCACGTAAGCGATTAGAGTTTGAACTGTTAGGTGAACCAACAACCAGCATCAAGTCAGTTGAGTCTGCCAAGCCCTTTACAGCATCCTGCCGGTTTTGAGTGGCATAGCAAATATCATCTTTACGCGGCCCCTGAATATTGGGGAACTTTCTACGCAAGGCATCAATCACTTTCGCGGCATCATCGACAGATAGCGTTGTTTGCGTGACATAAGCCAAAGCATCCGGCTTTTCTACAACTAAGCTTTCCACATCCTGTTCATCTTCCACTAAATAAATTTTGCCACCTGAAGAAGAGTCATACTGCCCCATCGTTCCTTCAACTTCAGGGTGTCCTTCGTGACCAATCAACACACATTCCATACCATCGCGACTGTATTTGGTCACCTCGATATGGACTTTAGTTACCAGTGGACAGGTCGCGTCGAAGACATTCAAATCACGCTCTTTTGCTTCGGCTTGAACCGCCTTGGATACGCCATGAGCACTGAAGATAACCAAGGAATCATCCGGTACTTCTTCCAGCTCATCGACAAAAATGGCACCACGTTGCTTTAAGTCATCGACCACAAAGCGGTTATGGACCACTTCGTGGCGCACATAGACGGGGGCACCAAAGACTTCGAGTGCACGATTAACAATCTCAATAGCACGATCAACACCCGCGCAAAAGCCACGAGGGTTCGCCAGTTTAATCTTCATTTACAAGGCCTCAACCGAGACAACTTGAACCTTAAACGACAAGGTCTGGCCCGCTAAAGGGTGGTTAAAATCAATGGTCACTTCATTTTCATCAAAGGCTTTAACCACGCCAGGCAACTCAGACTGGTTTGCGTCGGCAAAGGAGATCATTAAGCCTTCAGCTAATTCCATATCTTCCGGGAAGTCTGCTCGCTTCATGACTTGCTGATTGTTTGGGTTAGGCATGCCAAAAGCTTTCTCTGGTGGAACCTGCCATTCTCCTTCTTCGCCTTCACTCATCCCGTCTAAGAAGGATAAAAAACCATCGGGTAATTGACCATCACCATACTCAAAGCGTGCTGGGTTCTTATCAAAGGTAGAATCGATCACTGCGCCATCTTCCATACTTAACGAGAAGTGCAATGTAACCAGAGTATTTTCACCGACAACTAAAGACAAATTTTGTACCACTCAAATAACAAGGTGAGAGCCTGTGCTCTCACAAATACAAGGGACTATAAACCATCCTCAGAGTCTGGTTTATTGCCACGAAAAACATCTATGACCATCATTGCAGCACCAATAGAAATCGCCGTATCAGCGATATTAAAGGCAGGGAAATGATAGTTATTCCAATAGAAATGAAGAAAGTCGACAACATAACCTAAGGTCATACGGTCATATAAATTCCCTATCGCACCGCCTAATATCAAGGCGACCGAGCAGGCAACCCAAGGCTCTTCTCGTAAACCTCTTAGCCAGACAACTAACGCGGCACTGACACCGGTTGCCAAGATGACAAAGAACCAACGCTGCCAGCCTGACTCCGTTGCCAGAAAGCTAAACGCTGCACCGGTATTATGTAATAAGGTAAAGTTAAAAAAGCCATCAATCACCGGTACAGGTACCGCATACTCAAGATTCGTACTGGCATAAAATTTAGTGAGCAGGTCGACAACAATAATGACGGTGCTCAGTGATAGCCAGCGCAGCATATGGGCAAACAAGCTCACCTGCGCTGAATCATTCGCTGTATTGGTCATGTTTGCTTGGCTCATGCGAACTGTCGCTGTTCGCCAGCGCCATCAACATTATCAATACAACGGCCACATAAATCTTTATGCGTTTCATGCTGACCGACATCTTCACGGTGATGCCAGCAACGCTCACACTTCTGGTGTTCAGATGCTTTAACATTGATCAGTAAGCCTTCCATTTCGCTTGGTAGCGCACCTTCAGCAGCCGATAGTTCGCCAACTGTCGCCTCAGAGGTGATCAAGACAAAACGTAGCTCATCGCCCAAGGACTTAAGCACTTCGTACAAACCGCCTTCACAATACAAGCTCACTTCTGTTCCAAGAGAACCTTTGATCTTGCCCGCATTACGCTCTTCTTCGATACGCTTATTCACAGCCGTTTTCGCTTCTAGCACCGTTGCCCAGAACTCAGAACCTTGCTGGCTATCTGCATCCATCGCAAACAAACCTTCGTACCAGGAACAAAGCATTACGCTTGATGCACGTTCTTCACCCTTAGGCTTAGGCATAACCGCCCAGATTTCGTCTGCAGTAAAGCTTAGAACTGGCGCAATCCAGCGAGTCATCGCTTCAAGAATATGGTACATCGCTGTTTGGCATGAACGACGAGCTAGACTATCTGCCTGAGTGGTGTACTGTCGATCTTTGATGATATCCAGATAGAAACCACCTAAATCAACGCCGCAGAAGTGAACAATTTTCTGTGAAACACTAAGAAAACTATACTCGTCATAAGCTTCTTGCAATTCAGTTTGAAGCTCTAAGGCTTTATCAACCGCCCAACGATCTAGTGACATCATCTCTTCAGGCGCTACCAAGTCCTTCTCTGGCTCAAAACCATTGATATTAGACAACAGGAAGCGCGCAGTATTTCGAATACGACGATAAGATTCGGCAGCTCGCTTGAGGATCTCGTCAGAAACCGTCATTTCACCACTATAGTCTGTTGCCGCTACCCAGAAACGCAAGATATCAGCCCCTAGCTTGTTCATCACTTCTTGTGGCGAAACAACGTTACCCAAAGACTTGGACATCTTCTTGCCTTCACCATCAACGGTGAAGCCGTGTGTTAACACCTGCTTATAAGGTGCTGCATTATTAATCGCGATACCCGTCTTCAAAGAGGACTGGAACCAACCACGGTGTTGATCCGAGCCTTCCAAGTATAAATCGGCAGGGTACTGACCTAGCTCTTCGCGCTGCTTTAATACCGCGGCATGCGTCACGCCCGAGTCAAACCAAACATCTAAAGTGTCGGTTACTTTTGTGTAATTCTCAGCGTCATCACCTAATAATTCGCTCGCATCCAATTCGAACCAGGCATCAATACCCTTCTGTTCAATTTTCTCAGCTACTTTAGCGATCAAATTTTGTGTATCAGGATGAAGCTCTTGTGTCTCGTTATGAACAAACAAAGTAATCGGAACACCCCAAGTACGCTGGCGAGAGATACACCAATCAGGGCTTTGCTCCAACATTGCTTCGATACGATTCTGACCCCATTCAGGTACCCACTGAACACCTTTCACCGCTTCCAATGCAGCTTCTTTCAAACCGTTCTGGGTCATACTGACAAACCATTGCGGCGTCGCACGATAAATCAGCGGAGTCTTGGTTCTCCAACAATGCGGATAGCTATGTGTGAAGACCTTTTTCTTAAGCAGTGCGCCTTGGCTCTCTAGCTCTTCTAAAATCGCTGCATCAACCTTATAAACATGCTGGCCAGCAAACTTGTCGACATCAGAACGGAAAGTGCCACCGCCATCAACATAGTTGAGCGTGCCTAAACCGTACTTCTTACCTACATTGAAATCGTCTACACCATGATCGGGTGCTGTATGAACCGCACCGGTACCCGCGTCGGTAGTGACGTGGTCACCCAAAATAACGGGAACCTGACGATCTCGATAGAAAGGATGAATCAACGCTTGTTTCTCAAGCGCCTGGCCAATACAACGGCCTAAGACTTCAAAAGACTCCAAACCATAGCGCTCAGCATTATCATCAACTAAAGCATCAGCCATGATAAGTAGCTCAGTGCCATTACCCGCGTCAGCCTTAACCAAGGCATATTCTAATTCAGCGTTTAAAGATACCGCTTGGTTAGAAGGTAATGTCCATGGCGTGGTCGTCCAGATCACAACAGACATAGGCACATCTTGCGCATCAACAGAGAAAGCCTCGTAAACAGCAGTCTGGTCGGCGACATTAAAACGAACATCGATCGCTGTTGACTGCTTATCCTGATATTCAACTTCTGCTTCAGCTAATGCAGAACCACCGACAACACTCCAGTAAACCGGCTTAAAGCCTTTCTGCAAGTGGCCGTTTTCAATAATTTGTCCCAAGGCTCTGACAATATCGGCTTCAAACTTAAAGTCCATGGTTAGGTAAGGCTTATCCCAGTCACCCAGAACACCTAGACGAATAAAGTCTTCTTTCTGGCCTGCAACCTGCTTAGCCGCGTAGTCACGACAGGCCTGACGAAACTCAGGGTAGTCTATTTTTACGCCGGCCTTGCCTTTTTTCTTTTCGACATTGTGTTCAATCGGTAAGCCGTGGCAGTCCCAACCCGGAATGTAAGGTGCGTCATAACCACTGATTGTTTTCGCTTTGACAATAATATCTTTAAGAATCTTGTTAACCGCGTGACCAATATGAATACTACCGTTTGCATACGGAGGGCCATCATGAAGAATAAACTTCTCTGCTCCCGCCCGGGCGGTTCTGATTTGTTGATACAAATCCATATCCTGCCACTGCTTTAACATGCCAGGCTCTCGCTGAGCCAGATTGCCACGCATTGGAAACTTGGTTTCGGGAAGGTTTAAAGTATGCTTGTAATCACTCATATTATTGTCACATCAGGTTGTCAATATTGTCCTTAGATCACTAAGGCACTCAATAATTTTTTATCAAGATCGCGTTTATATCTTTCTAGCTGGCCAATTTTTTAAAATATTCCTTGGCCTGCTTAACATCTTTATCTATCTGTTCTTTCAGAGCGTCAATACCATTAAAACGCTGCTCATCACGTACTTTCTGATGAAAAACAACTCGAACATTTCGGCCATATATATCTCGATCAAAGCCGAACAGGTGTACTTCTAGAGAAGGCAAGTAATTCCCAACGGTTGGTTTAACCCCAACATTCGCTACACCTTGATAAGGGGTATTATCCTCACCGTTCAAATAAAGGCTTACGACATAGACACCTGAAAATGGTACTTTCGTTCTCTTTAAGGCTACATTCGCTGTCGGAAACCCTAATTGGCGTCCAAGTTTCTGGCCGTGGATAACCTTACCCATGAAACTATAAGGGCGCCCTAAAGCATTCTCAGCAGCACTAAAATTACTCTTGGCCAACAATTCTCTAATCAGCGTACTACTAACTCTAAGAGGTGATTCTTCACACTCAACTGTCTGAGTACTTTCAACGCTAAAACCAAAGCGCTTTCCCGCATCTTTCAAGAGCGCATAATCACCCGAGCGGTCGCCCCCAAACCTAAAGTCATCACCAATCACCAGGTGCTTAATACTCAGGTGATCCACCAAAACCTGCTGAATAAACTCTTCTGCACTAAGCTGACTCAAATGCGCATCAAATTTTAAGCAAAATACAAAGTCGATACCGTACTCGGATATCGCCTGATACTTCTCTCGAAAGCGCATTAAACGAACAGGCGCTTCATCGGCTTTAAAATACTCAAGAGGTTGAGGCTCGAAAATAATAACAACGGACCGTAAGTCTTGTGTTTTTGCCTCGGTAACTACTTGCTCTAGAATCGCTTGATGCCCAAGGTGCACACCATCAAAGTTGCCAATCGTTGCAACACATGCCGTATTAGGCGAACTTTTATTTGTGCTTAAGTGCTGACAAGCTGCTATCAGCCCGGGGTTATGCATCCCTCTTAATAATCGCATCGCCACAGCTTGTATAAGTTCCTAGTAAAAACATGCCACAAAATAGTCGCCGATTATACTTGCTCAGGAGGGGAAGATTCAATCAACTCAGACCACAGCTAGCTAATAGAAATGAAAAAAGCCACATTTCTTTGCAATCTAGGCAATTTACCGCCCGAATATTTAAGAAATGCAGCTTTCTATTTGCAGAATGAAAAGTAAGACTTATTCCCACCAACCTACTAGGTTCATATAAATTATTGTCGCTGGTGCAAGAATAAAGGTCAGAATACCAACGGTCTCATCGGTTGACTCTTCGTTATTCTCATTCACGCGAATACCGTTTTCCTTACCAGAAGTGTAATACTTACGCCCCTCACGGTAGGTAAAATATTTATCAGGATCTTCCATCTGATAGTTCCCTTCATTTTGGTAAGCAGGAACAAACTCGTCATCTTCTGCATAAGCCGACGCACTGGCAAATATCACCGAAAACAAAAAAGCTGACATCAACTTTACGACAACTGACTGTTTTAAACTTTTCATAAGACTCTCCTTCACTTTCACTCCCTACACCTAAACAAATTCAACGCAGATATCCTTCATTTACGTTTGTCCATTTATTGAGCAAATTTCAGTCAGACTATTAAATGATATCGAACACAAAAAATAAAGTGATTTAACAATCGATAACAATCTCAGTGTCTAAGTTGCGACACAGCTATCAATCAAATACGAAAAATTCTTAAGAAAATAACACTCAGCACACCAGCAAACACACCATAAACATGAACATCTGTCGCAACTGAACCACCAATTAGCTCTGCTACCTGCTCGCTAGCATCAGCAAAGTATTCGTAGACAACCTTAACCAATAAACCCAAAAACACTAGCACACGCAACCACAGTGGGTACAAGTGATCTTGATACAAAGCATAAACCAATAGACCGTATAAGCCTCCCGACAAGCCCACATAGACACTTAGACCCGGACTACAGAACCATATCATGACGCTAATAATAAGAAAGAAAGCGCAGAGCAAAGAAACAATACGCACCGCTCGCCCCAAGCCTGAAAAGGTAAACAACAAAACCCCAAGGAATAGAGCATTCAAACCGAGATGAAACCAACTCAGGTGATCAAAATGCCCCACCAGCAAGCGCCACCATTGCCCTTCAGCAATACGCTGCCGATCAAAGCTAAAATCAAACTGGCTATTTTCAAATAAAAAGGTGTCACTAAGCTCTATAGCAAACGAAGGAATAACAAATATGAGAAAAGTAATAGAAAGCTGCAATAAGTGCTTTCTAGAATCAGTATTTTCCATACCTAGAAGCAGACCTAAAGAGGTCTAAGGACAAGAGGGTTTAATAAATAAACCTGAACTTCTCTGGAATCCAGAGAAATGGGAAGTGAAAATGTTTTCCAAAAAGGCATTCGTCGACAAGAGTCTTTCTTCACCCTAAGCACAGACACGTCGCGCCCTTGCACTCTCATCCGAAAGTCTTCAGGCTTGGTGCAGCCATTGCTTTTTGCCTGGAAGGTGATCGCCTCGTTATCAAGAGACTGCAGCACTATCGGCTCCGGAACTTGATTTTCAGGGCCACCCGCTAACACACCCCCTGAAAGCATGAGCACACCAACAAACCGAACTAAAACCATACGTAACATCAATCTAACACTCAAATAAAGACTAAGGCGCAAGTTTTAAGAACCTACGACGATAAGTCAGCAATAGCAAACATAGACATATCAGTTGCCAAGCAATGGCGCCACCACTTGAATCAGACTTTTTATTGCTGTCACTTTCCTCTTGCTCTGCTTCAATTGCGGTAAAACTAATTGATGCAATTCGCGCATCGTCCCCCTCACCCAAACCAAGGCTAGCGCCTCGCTTTCTCGCCAACACCCACTCAACATAAGCGCCACCCTCAGGCAGCTCTATAACGACGTTCGAATAGCTACTTCCTACGACTAAATCTTGCTCAACACCGTCAACCACTTCAGTCGTTTGACGAACACCATCAATATAAACATCCAGATTCATCACATCAGAGCTTGATAGTAGCCAGTCAAAAGCAAGCGTTCCCGCCCGGGAAAAGCGTGAAGAGAAACGTGATATATCTTGCGTGTCTGGCATTTCCACCGCTAACTCACTATCCCCCACATTTCGCCATGTACTCGCTGACTCAAGGATAAAATCAATACCACTTCCAGCTATTTCCATATCGTTTTCCGGATATACTCTGGTAGATAAGCGATACCAATTAAATCCTTCATTTGTATATATTGCCGTCATGACAGCCGTTTTTTCACCATCCTGATCAAAGTCCAGCTTCAAATCCAACTCGCAGTTATCACCCAAATACAGCACGTCATTTGAACAACGATCACCGACAACCTGAAACCCGCTCACATCACCAGACCCAAATTGCATCCAGCTGATCTCAAAAGGCTGAACCAGATTACTAGTTAAATTCAAGGTATATTCATATGGAGACCCTACAGTCATTTCCCCCAGATATTGAGCATTCAACACAACATCAGACCACTCTTTAACTCCCTCAAAATCATCCAAATAAGAAGCTACACGAGTATAAACTCCCGGGTACTGTGCCTGCCCGCACCCTTCACCAAAGCTCGTAACACCAACCTGAACCCAGTCACGATTCTCATTCTGCCAAAGCAAAGGGCCACCACTATCTCCTTGGCAAGAGTCTAAACCACCAGCTTGAACACCCGCACATACCATGTCGTCAGTCACCTCATCACCAATCTCGGCATAATTATCCTGGCAAGTTTCATGATTCATTAGCGTTACATCTGCTTCTTGGAGAACATCCGGGTAAGTCGCGACACTATCGTCTGGGTCTATATCCCCCCAACCAATAACGCGCAAGGAATCGCCTTCAGCAATTTTGCGCATATCCGCCTCAGTAGCTAACGAGAGCACTGGCACATCACTCACAGTCTCGGCTAGCTGAAACAATAAATAATCGCCATTTTCAGCCTCATTATATTCTATGAGATTAACGGCTCGCGCATTGCTCTGCTCTGGCAAATCATACCCAGACGAGTTACTCAAATCATAAGCACCAATAACCGCAACAAGACTATCCAAAGCCTCCCCGGCGTAGCAGTGAGATGCCGTTAATACATAGTATTCATCCACCAAGGTTGCACCACAAAAGTGCTCACCAGTATATTTATTTTGTAATGACACCATCCAAGGGTAATCCCTAAACTCAGCGTCAACACCACCAATAATCCTATTTTCCGCGCGAGCCCAACCTGAAGAAACAACGAGCATTACAATCACCACACTCATGGCACGATAGGTTTTCGATATACCTGCAGCGTTTCGACGAAAGAAAAATAGCACTGCCAAAAACACTAGCGCTAGTGGGTGGAATGCTCCACCACTAGACTTTGAATTGCTAGGACTTGTATCCTCAACTACATCTGGGTTATCTGCTGTAAAATTAACCGACTTCAAATACAAGGTCTTGCCTTCATCCCCTAATGAACTTTCACTCGTAGAACGCCAAAGTTCTCCCCTAGCCATGCGCCACTCAACAGTATTGACCTGATCTTCAGGTAACACGATAGTCTCACGACCATAAGCCTCAGCCGGCTTATATTCACTAAGCTCTTCACCATTTATCCACAATGAGACATCCATTACACTCGTATCATCTACTTTCCAGTCAAAGCTCAATTGGCCGCTACCATCAACCTTACCAATCAACATCGTTTGCTCATATAGGGTGTAGTCTGACACTAATTCGGAAACAATATCTCCCTGTAAATCCCACTCATTCTGCTTCTCTATAAAGAAAAACACTCCCTCACCCACACTTGAGCTAAAATCAGCTTCCCCTATCACATTACCACTCAACTCAAACGAGTAGCTTTCCTCCTTACCCTCAACCCCTATCATCAAGGTAGCAAACTTGATACCAGGTGAAAGGAAGTTCATCCGAATATGGACCTCGCAACTCTCCCCCGGAGCTAACTCAGAGCCCTGGCAATCAGGCAAAGCACTATCTTCCGTGCTGGTAATCGATAGCTCGGAAGGTGTATATTTTACCGTCCCTACACCACATTCATTGGTTTCAATCTCATCAACCTGAAGCTCAACACTATCAATTACAAAGCTATCAGCAGCACTATTTGTAAAACTTAAAGAAAAACCATTAACCTCTTTTATTCTGTATTTTAAAGACTCATCCGAGCCACCACTACATACAGGGTTCTCACCATCCTCCAATATACTTGAAGTAACATTTTCAGGCAGAGAAAGCTTGTCTGGGGTCAAATCGACAGGGTTTATAATATTGTCCACCCACTCTTTAAACGCTGAAACCCGGGTAAAAACATCTGGATAATCCAGACTTCCACAAACAGAAGGAGCTATGCTTGCCACGCCGGCTTGAAACCATTCACCACCTGTTTGAAATAATAAAGGGCCGCCACTATCTTTTTCGCATAGACCTTGAAGCCCATCATCTGTCTCTTCGATATAACCTGCACAAATATGTTTACCATCAATAGCATTACCATATATTGGTAAAAAGTCAGCTCCCAACGACGTTTCTAAATCGCCATTCAGGAAGGCTTTATTGCATTCGGTCTGGTTGAACAACGGTACATTCACTTCATGCAATACGCTTGGAAAGTCTTCGTTTATTGTGTCTTCACCGCCCCCACTAGAAATAAGATTGGGGTTGCCATCACGATCCCCCCATCCAACAATTGTTAGCAAATGACCTGCTTCGACACCTTCAAACATGGCTGAGCTAACTAATTCAAGAGGTGGATAAACACTCACATCAACCGCATCGGCCAACTCAAGCAACATCAAATCTCGACCTGACTCCACGCGACTAATCACCCCAATACGCCGCTCAGTTTCTTCAATTCGTGAGATATCATAATCTCCAACATAGACGGAAATTGCTTCAGCAGGCTCTTCATAGAAACAACGCGAAGCAGACATCACCCAACGTTCATGAATCAAGGTACCGCCACATTCATGCTCGCCAGTTGCCGAATTTCGGAGCGATACCATCCAAGGGTAATCACTCTCTACCTCAACTTCGTCGCCACCGACTATACGATTAGCTGAGAGAGCAGAGCTACTCGCAACACAAGCAAGCATGGCAAATAACATCACCCGAACAATACCGACATTGCGCCTAGCAACTAAAGCCTGACCACACATTGAAAGAAACATACCCTTAGCCATCCTGACCTCTATGGAACTCATAATCTTTATATATTGAACTGGACCTGTACTGCACAAGTAAAACGCTGAGAGATATAAAACAACTAAAATCATGCATCAGGAACACAGCAAAAAACTCCTCGAATTTTATCAGTCTTTTATAGCCAGCCCTATTGATTATAAAAACACTGTACAACTGCATTTAAATTTTGTGACGCTATAAACCTTTCTTATGGGAAGTTTCTACGAAATTTACCTTTTTCCAAAAACATTTACACAAGCTCTATAGATCAAGCCAGATCAAATCTAATCAAACTGCTGAGCATATGAGTCAATCGAAGCGTAAGGTTCAAGCACACCTTTTTGATTCATAGATAATATTTGATAAGGGTTAAACTTGTCTTGGTATTCCATACCCGGACTACCCAAGGGCATTGCAGGAACAATCAAACCAACTGAGCCAGCAGGTGGGTTTGATAAAAATTGTTTAATAAACTTCGCTGGAACATGTCCTTCGAACACGAAACCCTCTGACGACACAGCAGTATGACAGGAGCGAGCATTAGCAGGCAGCTGATAGAAATCTTTTATATGCGCCACCGAATCCTGGTTCACAACTATGGCCCACAAACCGCCCTGTTGAATATGATCCACCCACTCAGAACAACAAGAGCAACTCTTTGTTTTATAAACAGTCAAAGTTCTATCTGCTGCGCTCGATTCAGTACTAGACGAATCCTCTGATTGACCGCATGCACTCAAGATACCAAACGCCAGCATCATACTCAGTATCATAAAGCGCCGAACTAGCGAAACAGATCTCTCTCTATCTATTTGCATATCGCAATTACCTCACCCTTTTAATCTAGCTGCTATAGTTAAATTCTGAATAAAAAGATCGACCTATCAATAAAGGAATTCTTTCATGGTCAAATTTGTCCGTACGCCTGATGAACGCTTTAAAAACCTGCCGAACTATAGCTTTTCTGCTCACTATACCGACGTCGGTGGTTTGAGAATGCATTATATAGACGAAGGCCCGGGAAGTGCCGACCCAATACTCATGTTACATGGTGAACCCAGCTGGTCATACCTTTACCGCCACATGATCCCTATTTGCACTGCTGCGGGGCATCGAGTCATCGCTCCCGACTTAATTGGCTTTGGCAAGTCAGATAAGCCTGTCAATATTGAAGACTACTCCTATCAAAGCCATATGGACTGGCTCCTATCCTTAATCAACGCGCTTGATTTAAACAATATTACACTGGTCTGCCAAGACTGGGGTTCATTGCTCGGCCTTCGACTCGCGGCAGAAAATGAAGAGCGCTTCAAAGCAATTGTAGTCGGTAATGGCATGCTACCAACAGGTGAAGAAGACGTACCTTCCGCTTTTAAGATATGGAAAGCTTTTGCGCTTAATAGCCCCTGGTTCCCTATTGCAAAAATCGTAGAGATGGGGAGTTTTAAATCTTTTAGCAAAGACGAGCAGCGCGCTTACGATGCACCCTTTCCATCCAAGCAGTTCAAAGCAGGCACTCGGGCTTTTCCGGCTTTAGTACCAACAAGCCCGGACAACCCGGCAAGCAAAGCGAACAAGGCAGCGTGGGCGGTATTAGAAAAATGGCAAAAGCCTTTCGTTACCGCATTCAGCAATGGAGACCCTATAACACGAGGCGGTGATAAGTATATGCGTAAGAAGATTCCTGGTGCAAAGGGAATGAAACACGTAAAACTTAAAGGCGGCCACTTTCTTCAAGAAGATTCAGGAGCCGAATTTGCGCAAGTCGTCAATAACCTACTAACAGAGATAGATCATCATATAATCCCAGCCTCATAGAGAGTTTTTCTTAGGCAATAAAAAACCCGACTAAAAAGTCGGGTCAAAATCACAACAAATACTTCAAAGAAAAATAATGAAACCTATTCCGGGTCAGAGGGCCTGAATCACTTCCCCGTACTTCAATGTTTGTAGAATACGACATTAAAAACGTGATGTATGTATCACTTTTCTTTCATTATGTAACAATTGTTTTCAAGCTCTCAGTCATTCGCGCAAGGCAAGACCGCCTCAAAGATGCTCCCCACCTGAGCATTCGAACGGTATTTGATTTCACCCTTATGGAGTTTCATGATTCGCTGACAGATTGACAAGCCCAAGCCTGTACTTCGCTCTCCAGCTGTTGGCTTGGTTGATATATTGCAGAATGGCTTGAACAATAAGTGCTGCTCGGCCTTTGGTATTCCACCAGCCTCATCAATCACTTCGATACGCACCTTTTTATGATTACTCGATAAACGAACATCAATTTTCCCACCAACTGGCGAGTATTTAATTGCATTGGAAATCAGGTTATAGGCAACTTCTTTAATTCGCATGCTATCTGCTTCAACCCATACGGCTTCGACTGGCAATTCCAAGTTAAGTTTTTGCTGCTTATCATTCGCCAGGAGCTGGGCATCAGCAACAGCTTTATCCAATAGGGAACAAAGGTTTTCCCGATCTATATCGATTGAGATATTAGCATCCTCAATCGAACTCACATCAAGCAATCTATCCAGCAACTCCTCCATACTCTCTGCAGCTTCGATAACTAAACCCAGCAACATTTCCGGGTGCTCTCCGGATATCTCCCTTTTCAACATACTCGCAGCTGAAGATACAACACCCAAAGGGCCACGAATATCGTGAGCCGCCATACCAAGCAACTCATTCTTCTGCTGGTTCAAACTACTCAACTCAGAGAACTGATCCAGAAGCTGGGCATTGGCGTTGACTCGACTGCATACTTGCTCTTGCTGGAAAGGTTTTAATAGAAAGTCATTCCCACCATGCTTCATAAATTGCGCTATTTGGTCTGATGATGCCTTTCCTGACACACCAATAATAGCCATCTGACTCATATCAAAGCGTGAACGCAAAGCACCCAGCAACTCAAATCCATCCATGCCATTCATAATCAAGTCGACAAGAATAATTTTGTATTGATAACCCTGGTCGAGCAAATCCAGCGCCTTTTCAGCCGACCCCACAGAGGTAACACTAAAACACTGCTTCTCGAGCAATGCACTCATAAAATCTCTGGATGACGGTGCATCATCAACGACCAGAACCTCCATACTCCGATTGGCAGACATTCGATTAATCACCTGCACAACGTAACTGATATCCTGCTGCCCGTTCTTCAACACATAATCGGATACGCCCAAGGATAAAACCATCTCACGTAGATTTGGACTAAAGTTGCCGGTAAAAGCGATACATGGAATACTCTTTTCTGCCACTAGCTTTGCAGCAGCGCCATCACTTTCATCGGGCAGGTTCAAGTCTGTGATCGCAACAAATATTTCTTCTTGATGCAGCTCCACTAACTGAACCGCTTCAGAATAATTAAGCGCGACCAGCACTTGATAACTACCTTCTTGTCTCAGCGCCGCCTCTACACTCAATGCAAACGCTTTGCTATCCTCAACAATCAAAACAGTATTTTTCATCAAACAACCCAACAAGTGAATCTTAGTTCTATTCTATTCACCCTAAATTAAAAAAAGAGATCAAGAACAAGACCCCTTAATTACCTCCAGGTAATTATTAAGCACATAGCTAT
>NZ_LWFZ01000762.1:0-6622 GCF_001635225.1 Oleiphilus sp. HI0086 | reverse complement strand
AAAGTCCTCTGGACTGCAGACCCTGTCTGGCGTGTACCTAAGACAACAATCTCAATTAAGGTAAAATTCATGAAAAAACCTGAACTTGCTGCTGCCATTGCTGAAAAAGCGGACCTAACCAAAGAAAAAGCCGGTGAAGTCCTGAATATTCTGACCGATGAAATCACCAATGCAATGAACAAAAATGATACCGTAAGCCTGATCGGTTTCGGCACATTTTCAGTCAGAGAGCGAAGTGCTCGTACTGGTAAAAACCCTCAAACTGGTGCAACAATCCAGATTGCTGCAAGCAAGTCTGTTGGCTTCAAGCCTGGCAAGTCACTGAAAGATGCAGTGAACGGCTAGCTGGCCTGAGCCAAATTCAAAAAAGAGGCTTTCAAGGCCTCTTTTTTATTTCTACTAAAGTTTTATCGAAACCTGTAGCTTCGCTAATAAATCCTGACTAATCCCCTGTACCTTCAATAAAGCATCCATAGATTCATAGGGCCGGCCATCAATAATCTTTTGCGCCAGAACCTTACCCACACCCGGTAATGTTTGCAAAACGACAATGTCATCCTGATTAATATCAATCAGCTGCTTACTAAGGCTAACTTCACATTCCGTTTCTGCTTTATCCTCACCATTATCTTTAGGCTGACGCGTATCTTCTACCTGGTATATTTTCGGCGGACTAGGCTCTCTCTCACTCACGCGCTCAGCTAATAGCTTTAGTTGCTTCAGCTCTATCAGCATTTGTTTCTGCTGTTCAAGGCTTTCATTAGTATTTTTTGCTAATACGTAAAGCCCCCATAAAACACAAACAAAGCCAAGGAATCCGATAATACCCATACCTTATTCTCCAATCCTATGTGTAAGGTGCAATCAATCTAACCCGAAAGAAATCCTACCATCTAGAATAGTTGTGAGTACTTGCCCCTTCAAACTTTTTCCTATTAAAGGTGTGTTTTTTCCATGAGAAATGATTTTGTCAGCACTCAACTGACGTTCACCTTCAGGAGAAAAAACACATAAGTCAGCCACGGCTCCTACTTCTATTTTCGGACAGTTCCTGCGTAAAACCTTGCTAGACCCTCGAGTCATCGCTTCAATAAATCTGGGCAGACTTATTTCTCCGCTGTCCTCTAAACGCATGGCAAAGGGCAAAAGAAATTCTATATTACTCATTCCCGCTTCAGTTTCAGCAAAAGGCGCTTGTTTCGCTGCAGCCTCATGTGGACGATGAGCGCTGGTGATCGCATCAATCACACCACGGTTTACACCATCAACAAGTGCTAAACGATCCCGCTCTTCTCTTAACGGCGGTAAGCAATAATAAACACTATTAAAATCCTCAATACACTCATCGGTGTAGAGTAGATTCTGAATCGCAACATCTGCCGTAATATTTACACCTGCAGCTTTTGCTTGCTCAAGCTGAGAAACAGATTCAGCCGCCGACAATTGAGAAAGGTGGAGATGCACTCCCGTTGCTTTAGCTAACTGAATCAATTGCGCAACGGCGATGGTTTCAGCCAAAGAAGTAATGCCTTGCAGGCCAACGGTGGTACTTACTTCACCTTCATGCATGACCCCTTGTTGTAATGAGGGCTCTACAGGGTTCACAAAAACGCTCATCTCATGCGTTTTTGCATATTCAAAACAGCGCTTGGTCACGGCTAAATTTTTAAGCGGGTTGTAAGCGTTACTCAAAGCCACACATTGCGCTTTCTTCAGGGATGAATAGGTAGCTAACTGCTCTCCTTTTAGTCCCTGCGTCAACGCACCAATTGGTAAAACTCTGCAATAGTCCGTCTGTGCGCTTAGCTCTCTAATCAACTTTGACACAGCTTGAGAGTCATTGACCGGCCGGGTTTCTGGAGTACAGCATAAGGTCGTCACGCCACCCGCGGCGGCGGCTTTGGTTTCACTTGCGATACTGCCTTTTATGGAGTTTCCTGGCTCTGGCAAAGCGACAGAAAGATCAATCAAGCCTGGTAATACATAGGCTCCATTCAATTCTTTTGTAGGAGTGCCACTTATCTCGGCAACATCGATTGCCTCGATCAGACCATCTTTAATCAGCAAGGTTTCAAAAGGAGCCCAGGACGCGCCGGAGTCAGAGAAAACTAGACGCTGACCATTTTTAAGAAGCATGCTCATTTTGACTCCTCACTGTTTTTCTCTTCCGTTTGACCACTCATTGCCATCGACATAACCGCCATTCTTACAGCAATACCATTAGTGACCTGATCCAGGATCACTGACTGCTCGCCATCTGCAACTTCCGACTCGATCTCAACGCCGCGGTTAATCGGCCCCGGGTGCATTACAATTGCATCAGGTTTGGCTAGTGCCAAGCGCTCACGAGTCAAGCCATAAAGCTGAAAGTATTCCTGCTCACTCGGTAGCAAAGCTCCTTGCATTCGTTCACGCTGCAATCGAAGCATAATAATCACATCAAGGTCTTTTAGGCCTTCATCCATATTGTTATAGACATTAACATCCAATGACTCGACACTTTTCGGCAGCAAGGTATTAGGAGCTATCACTCTTACCTCATCAACACCGAGTGTATTCAGCGCTCTAATCTGGGATCGTGCAACTCTTGAATGCAAAATATCACCCACAATTGCGACTTTCAGGCCCTCGAATTGCCCCTTATTCTGACGAATAGTCAGCATATCCAGCATTGCTTGTGTCGGGTGGGCGTGCCAACCATCTCCTGCATTCACAATAGCCACACCAGGTGTGACAGACTCTGCGATAAAATGCGCGGCACCACTCGAGGCATGTCGAACAACAAACATATCACTGGCCATCGCTTCGAGATTACGCAGCATATCCGAAAGCGATTCGCCTTTTGAGGTAGCAGAGGTATTAATATCCAGATTAAGTACATCGGCGGATAAACGCTTGGCAGCCAATTCAAAGGTGCTTCGAGTCCGTGTACTGGCTTCAAAGAAAAGATTCACGACAGTTTTGCCACGCAAAAGGGGAACTTTTTTGATGTTCCTTTCGCCAACTTCGATCAATGAGTCTGCGGTATCCAAAATTTCTGTCAGGAGCTCTTTACTGAGCCCAGATACCGTCAAGAAGTGCTTGAGTCTTCCTGACTTAGTTAGTTGAATAGGCGCCTGCATGAAAATTTCCTGTTAAAAACCGTCGTCGTTGAAATGTAGTTACTGTATTTTTAGGTGTAGATTCTCTGGACCGATAAGCTTTATACGCTGCCCCTCGGCTAAAGATAATTTCGCCCCAACCACATGAGGTGCGATTGGAAGCTCCGGACGCCCTACATCTACCAGTACGGCCAGTGTAATACTTGCTGGTCTGCCGTAATCAAATAGTTCGTTCATCGCTGCACGCACAGTACGGCCAGACATTAAGACATCATCGAATAAAACGATATGCTTATCTTTTGTTTCGAAGGGCAAGCTAGATGGCTCAACTTTTGGATTCAAACCAATTTGAGTAAAGTCGTCGCGATAGAAAGATATATCAAGCTCACCAATCAGTTTTTCATTCGCCAAACTTTTTTGAATAGCCTTAGCGACCCAAACACCGCCGGTGCGAATCCCGACAAACTCATAGTCAGTGATATTCTTTTCTGCCAAATAATGGCTTAGTTGCTGTGACATCGCACCCAATAAGGCTTCTACAGCTTGTTCATCATGCATTGTCAGTTCCTTTATTGTCACTCATTGCTGCAAACCAGCTTTCTAGTATTAAACATGCTGCGGCACCGTCAACCGAGTGATCCCCAAAATCTACGTACCGACCCGTTCTAGCTTTCACCGCCTGCTTAGCTTCGAAGCTTGAGAGCCGCTCATCCATCATATCGACCGGTTTATTAAAACGGCCTTTTAAGCGCTTACCGAACTTCTTCGCTCGCAATGACATATCGCTTTCAGAGCCATCCATATTCAAAGGTAAACCAACGACAAAGCCTGTCGGTTTCCATTCTTCTACCAATTGTTCAATTACTTCCCAGTCAGGAATCCCCTCTCTGGCTTTAATGGGAGCAAGCTCTGATGCGGTTTTAAGTAGGCTATTCCCACAGGCAACACCGAAGCGCTTTACACCAAAGTCAAAACATAAGTAGGTCAAGGCTTCATTGGTCATTAAGCGTGACCTATCTGGCCACTGAGCTGGTCTGCCTTAATACCGAGAATATCCATCGCCATTGTCAGTTTTTTGCTATCGTCGTCAGCAAACAATATGTCCTGAGACCCGGGGCAAGTTAACCAAGTGTTTTCTGTGAGCTCACCTTCTAACTGCCCCTCTCCCCAACCAGCATAGCCAAGGGCAACCAGATAGGTTTGTGGCCCGGTTCCCTGTGCAATGGCTTCAAGGATGTCTTTAGATGTGGTGAGTTTCAGTCCGGATGATAACTCTAGCGTAGATTGCCAACATTTTTCACCATCATGAAAGATAAAACCACGATCTCTTTGGACCGGCCCGCCAGCGTAAATTTTGGCATCAGTATCAATCGTCATACTGATATCTAACTGTTCGAGTAACTCAGCCAAGCCAATATCGGTAGGGCGGTTAATCACAACGCCCATTGCGCCATCGCTGCTATGATCACAAATATACGTCAGAGACCCTGAGAAGTTTGGATCTTTCATCTGGGGCATTGCGATCAGAAACTGATTTTCTAAATGGCTACAAATAGCTGGATACTCCACTCTTGTTATAAGAAAAGGTGCGAATCAATTCTAATACATCTCGCTCTTTTCTTACATTCTTTGGAAAGGGCGCAAAGGGCGCCGCTCGATGAACAATATCTCTGGTTTTGGAGTCCAGAACTAGATCTCCTGAGCTCTGTAACACGACAACCTCTTTAATCGTGCCATCGGAATAGATAGAAATTGAGACGCGGGGTTTACCATACAAGCGCTTCCCGGCATCTTCAGGAAAGTTCAGACTGCCTGTCCGCTCTATCTTACTGACAACGTGCGCCACATATTGAGAATCGACCGCTTTCATTGTCGAGGCTGCGGTCAAGCGAGTCACCCTTGGGCGTTTAGCATAATTTTGCCTCTGCCTATCTAAATCAGCTTCCAGTTCAGCTATTTCGAGGCTTCGTTCCAGAATGGACTTTCGAGGCTGCACTTCGGTGGGCTTATTTTCTTCTTGCACACGATCAAACAGGCTGGGTCTTAGCCTTTCGCCCGATACCGAGCTGATCACCTGTTTATCACGCTTTTCTATACTGTCTTGTGTTGGCGCTGGAGAGCTGGCTAATTGCTCCAGGGCATTGAACTGCTTCGATTCAATCGGCGTCGTGACTCTCGCTTTTTCTTCTAGCGTACCGCTGCCAAGCTGGTTGGTCTCGGCAAAGAAGTCCGCCTTATCTGGCTTGGTCTCATCCTCAAAGCGAGAAAGCGTAATTTCCATAGTAAACGCCACGGGCTCCGGATCTTCTTCCAGAAAATCGGTCAGGATAATTAAGCTATGTAAGGCCAGCGCGACAAAAACCGTAAAACTAAGACGATCAGTATCGCTAACACCCATTGCTCGTGCTACCACTGCCAATTTAGCTCCCCTACAGATTGCGTCTCTTGCTTCATATTACTTTTTACTAGCACTCAATTTCTGCTCAATCGTCGATATTAGCTTATCAGCAATTTTGATTTGGCTAACCCTTTCAATTTCCTGAATACAGGTTGGACTGGTGACATTTATTTCTGTCAGGTAATCACCAATCACATCGATACCTACAAATAACAAGCCCCTATCTAGTAAATCATCTTTTATCTGATCAACGATCCAATAGTCACGTTCAGTCAGTGGCAGCACTTCTCCACGACCACCTGCAGCCAAATTGCCTCGCGACTCACCTTGCCCCGGAATTCTCGCCAAGCCAAAAGCAACCGGCTCACCATCAATAATAAGTATACGCTTATCGCCATTCTTTATCTCAGGCAAATATTTTTGCGCCATCACCTGTTGCTGGCCATGCTGACTCAGCGTTTCGAGAATCACACTTAGGTTACTGTCCCCCAGAGTCACTCTGAAAATAGAAGCGCCTCCCATACCATCCAAGGGTTTATAGATGACGTCTTCATGCTGCTTACAAAACGCTTTCAAGCGTTGCTGATCTCTCGAGACCAAAACAGGCGGGCAACATTGGGGGAAAAGAGTCGCGTATAGCTTTTCATTACAATCTCGCAAGCTTTGGGCTTTATTTAATACTAAAGCTCCCTGCTGCTCGGCCCGTTCTAGAATATGCGTAGCGTAAATAAACTCTGAATCAACGGGTGGATCCTTACGCATAAGAATGACGTCTAACTCAGCCAAATCGGCTTCGCGCGGCTCACCAAGTTCATACCAGCTTTGCTCATCGTTACTTACCTTGAGAGGCGTCAAACGTCCACGAGCCGTACCTTGATCCAAATATAGGTCAGACATTTCCATATAGTTCAAAGACCAGCCTTTCGCTTGGGCAGAAAGCAGCATAGCGAAGGAACTATCCTTCTTGATATTAATCCCGGAAATGGGATCCATCACAATTCCTAACTTAAACGTCATTTATTACCTGCGAAACAAAAAAAATGTACTAACCTTAAGAACTACTATCTTAGTTTAACTTTCATTACATTTTGAATAAAACAATTTCTTTCTTAGATTATCTATT
>NZ_LWFZ01000761.1:0-2737 GCF_001635225.1 Oleiphilus sp. HI0086 | reverse complement strand
GTGCAACTCAAAGAATGAGAATAGCTCTAAATCTAAAGGCAGTGAAAGCTCTTCAGCAGCCTGATAAAGTAGCGATTTAACAAAGATAATTAACAATTAATCAGTATTTAGAATTAAGTGAGAATAGTTTATGCGAAGCCATTATTGCGGTTCGGTTAATGAAGATAATATCGGTCAAGAAGTGACCCTCTGCGGTTGGGTTCACCGTCGTCGTGACCATGGGGGTGTTATATTTCTAGATATGCGCGATCGTGAAGGTATGGCTCAAGTTGTTATAGATCCAGATACCGAGCAGGCTTTTGCGTTAGCTGATAGAGCAAGAAGTGAATGGGTACTGCAGATAAAAGGCCTTGTTCGTGCTCGCCCAGAAGGCACCGTTAATGACAATATGCCCACTGGTAAGATTGAAATACTGGGTAAAGAATTAACGATATTGAATGAAGCTGAGACGCCACCGTTCCCACTAGATGGTTACGTGGATGTAGGCGAAGACACTCGCCTAAAGTACCGTTTTATGGATCTGCGTCGTCCAGAGATGCTTAACAAGCTTGTGTTCCGCTCTAAGGTAACTAACTATATCCGTAACTTTTTGGATAAGTTGGACTTCATGGATGTTGAAACGCCTATTCTTACGCGAGCTACACCTGAAGGTGCGCGAGACTATTTGGTTCCTAGCCGTACTCATCAAGGTAACTTTTTTGCATTGCCGCAGTCGCCGCAGTTATTTAAGCAGCTATTAATGGTGTCGGGTGTTGATCGTTACTATCAGATTGCTAAGTGCTTTCGTGACGAAGACCTTCGTGCCGATCGTCAGCCTGAGTTTACGCAGGTGGATGTCGAGTGTTCTTATATTGAAGAAGATCAATTGATGGGCATGATGGAGTCTTTAGTTGGCTCAATGTTCAAAGATTTGCTTGATGTCGAGCTTGGTAACTTCCCGCAAATGAGTTACGCCGAGGCAATGAGCCGTTACGGTAGTGACAAACCGGATCTACGTATTCCCTTAGAGATTGTGGATGTTGCTGACTTAATGGCAACTGTCGAATTTAAAGTATTTGCTGGACCTGCAAAAGACCCTAAAGGCCGAGTTGCTGCGCTTAAGGTTGATGGCGGTGCATCATTGTCTCGTAAGCAAATTGATGCATACACCGAGTTCGTTGGTATTTACGGCGCGAAAGGCTTAGCCTGGATCAAGGTTAACGAACTTGAAAAAGGTGCTGAAGGCCTACAATCTCCAATTGTTAAGTTCTTGGGCGAAGATGTTGCCTTATCCATTATGGAAAAGGTGGGTGCTAAAAATGGCGATATCGTCTTCTTTGGTGCTGACAAAGAGAAAATTGTCAACGAAGCGCTTGGTGCACTTCGATGCAAGATCGGTGAGGACCTTGATCTTTATACTTGTGAGTGGGCGCCAATGTGGGTAGTGGACTTCCCAATGTTTGAGGAGTTAGATGACGGTGGTTTAACAGCTATTCACCATCCATTTACTGCTCCATCGTGCTCACCTGAAGAGTTGAAGCAAGATCCGGCAACCGCTTTGTCAAGAGCTTATGATATGGTCTTGAATGGTTGTGAATTAGGTGGTGGTTCAATTCGTATTCATGACGGCACCATGCAAAAAACTGTTTTCGAGATTCTTGGTATCGATGACGAAGAAGCCCAAAATAAGTTTGGTTTCCTATTAGACGCCCTAAAATATGGTTGTCCTCCTCATGGCGGTTTGGCCTTTGGTTTGGATCGTCTAGTGATGTTAATGACTGGCGCTAAGTCTATTCGTGAAGTGATTGCCTTCCCTAAAACCCAAAGCGCAACCTGTGTGTTAACTCAGGCTCCTGGCGAAGTTGATAATAAGCAGCTTCGTGAACTTCACATTCGTGTTAAGTCTAAAGAAACTGAGAATAAAGCTTAAAATTTAAGCTTTATATCTAATTTGTGCGGTGAGAGTTTAGCTCTGCTAAACCCACCGCACTGATTTCTTTTCTTTTTATTAGCTGAACTTGATAAGTGCTTGATGAGCTAAAGCTTGGTTTGGTTTATCTATTTTTCTAAGGCAACTTCGATCCATTGGTGATGTTCTGTATCATAAGAGCCGTCCTTTACATTGGGAGTGCTTAGTTGTCAGTTTTTGATGCTCATTTTCATATAATTGATAGTCGATTTCCCTTAGTTTCTAATCACGGCTTCTTACCAGATGACTTTGATGTAGAACAATATCTTGAACGTGTCTCACTGCTTAATATCAAGAGTGGTGTCGTTGTTTCAGGCTCTTTTCAGGCTTTTGATCAGAGCTATCTACTTTCGGCGCTTGCCTTACTAAACTCAAGATCTAATAATTTTGTCGGGGTTACGCAGGTTCCACATGATATTTCTGATGGTGAACTATTAAAACTCGATGCTGCCGGAGTAAGGGGGGTTCGCTTTAACCTCTTTCGGGGTGGAAGTGAGCGGGTTGGCTATCTATGCTATTTCGCACAACGAGTTTATGACTTGTGTGGTTGGCATATTGAGTTATATATTTCATCTGAAGGTTTATATCATCTTCAAGATTTGATCAAGAATTTGCCTAAGGTATGTATTGATCACATGGGTATGGAGAAGTCATCGTTTCCTGTTGTAGATGATTTATTAAGGCATGGCGTTTATGTAAAAGTTTGCGGCTTTGGTCGAGTCGATTTTGACCCTATTAAGCGCCTTCAAGAGATGGTGCTGATTAATCCTAATGCTTTGATGTTTGGAA
>NZ_LWFZ01000760.1:0-3868 GCF_001635225.1 Oleiphilus sp. HI0086 | reverse complement strand
GTGAAATCAGTAAACTCAGCCCAATAATTATGGTCACTTGTCTAAAGTGCTTTTTGAAGTGTAAATAGCGTCGATAGGAAGAGAGGTTTGGGTGTCGCTAAGTCGTTTATCTGAATGGCAGGTTCAGTTTGCTGCTAATATTCTCAAGGGTGGTGGAGTGATTGCACATCCGACCGAGGCGGTTTGGGGCTTGGCTTGTCATCCAGACAACAAGCAAGCCGTTTATAAGATCCTGGACTTGAAAACCAGACCCGTTGAAAAAGGCTTGATCTTGGTTTCAGGAGAGGCTTGTTATTTTGACGTTTTACTTAAGGATTTGCCCGAGGCACTTCAGCGTAAGTTTCTAGCGCCGGTTACGAGGCCGACTACTTGGTTGGTGCCAGATGAAGCCAACAGAGTGCCTTCATATATCAAGGGGCGGTTTTCAAGCGTTGCCTTGCGTCTTAGTACGCACCCTTTAATTGTTGAGCTTAGTCGACGAGTCGGAGCACCTCTGGTGTCTACTTCGGCTAATCCTTCTGGCAAGCATCCGGCAATGAACCTACGTGAAGCACGAGACTACTTTAGGGGGAGAGTTGATTATCTTCTGCCTGGCCGCCTTGGCGGCTTCGATAAACCTTCAGAAATTAGAGACCTGGTAAGCGGAGAGTCGCTACGGGTCTAGCGTTGGATAAACTCAGCGCATACAGAATAAATATTAGGAGTGAGTGCATGTTAGAACAGGTCAAAGCTTATTTGCTCGGTTTGCAAGATAGTATTTGTGAAGGGCTGGAGCAAAGTGATGGTCAGGCGCGCTTTGTAGAGGATGCCTGGGAGCGCCCTCAAGGTGGCGGTGGTCGAACTCGAGTGATTAAAGATGGGGCTGTTTTCGAGAAAGGGGGTGTTAACTTCTCTCATGTTTACGGGGACTCATTGCCGCCTTCGGCAACTAGTGCCAGACCTGAGTTGGCAGGTCGTCGCTTTCAGGCGATGGGTGTGTCTTTGGTTATGCACCCTCATAACCCCTATGTACCGACCTCTCATGCCAATGTTCGCTTCTTTATTGCGGAAAAGGACGGTGCTGAACCCATTTGGTGGTTCGGTGGTGGTTATGATTTAACGCCTTACTATGGTTTTGTAGAAGATTGCCAGCAATGGCATCAAGTTGCAGCGGAAGCTTGTGCGCCTTTTGGTGAAGAGGTTTACCCTAAGTATAAAAAGTGGTGCGATGAGTACTTTTACCTGAAACATCGGGACGAAGCGCGCGGAGTTGGCGGCTTATTCTTTGATGACTTGAATGAATGGGGCTTCGAAAAGAGCTTCGAATTTATGCAGGCCGTGGGCAATTCCTATGTGAAGGCGTATCGCCCGATCATCGAACGGCGCAAAGATAGCGAGTATGGCGAAAGGGAGCGACAGTTCCAATTGCATCGTCGTGGCCGTTATGTTGAGTTTAATCTAGTATTTGATCGCGGTACGCTATTTGGCCTCCAGTCTGGAGGGCGCACTGAGTCGATACTTATGTCGATGCCTCCGCTGGTCAGTTGGGATTACAACTATCAGACTAAAGCAGGTTCAAGAGAAGCTGAACTGACCGAGCGCTTTTTGCCGCATCAGGACTGGATCTGATAGTCTTCAGGGAGTAAGGAAAAATACATGTCAGATAAATATGCCGTTGTTGGGAACCCCGTTTCTCATAGTAAGTCTCCATTGATTCATAGCATGTTTGCTACGCAGACGAAGCAGGCACTTACTTACGATAAAATTGAAGCGCCAGTCGATGATTTTACATCAGTGGTCAAAGGCTTTTTTGCTCAGACAGAAGGAAAAGGCCTTAACGTTACCGTGCCTTTCAAAGAGCAAGCTTGGGACATGTGTGACAAGCGTAGCCTTGGTGCTGAAAAGGCTGGTGCTGTAAATACTTTGTACCTTGATGAGCAAGGCTTGCTTTGCGGTGACAATACAGATGGTTTGGGTTTAGTGTCCGACATTCAGGGGCATGGAATTAGCCTAAGTGGAAAAAAAATACTGATTTTAGGGGCAGGTGGTGCTGTAAGAGGCGTATTGCAGCCTATACTTGAAGAAAAGCCAAGCAAGGTTGTGGTGGCCAATAGAACCGTTAGTAAAGCGGATGCTTTGGTAGACTTGTTTCAAGATCAGGGGAGTATTGAAAGTTCGAGCTTTGAAGCCTTGAACGAAGCTTTTGACTTGGTGATTAATGGTACCTCGGCCAGTTTATCGGGTTCCTTGCCACCAATTTCGAAATCGATTATCGGTGCTGCGACGGTTGCCTACGACATGATGTACGGCTCAGAGCAGACTGTCTTTAATCGGTGGGCTGAAGAGGCAGGGGCATCCCAGACAATTGATGGTCTCGGGATGTTGGTCGGGCAGGCGGCAGAAGCTTTTCGTGTTTGGCGAGGCATTTTGCCCGAAACCTCTGAGGTCATGGCTAGGATTAGGGAAGAAAGCTGAGCGCTTGCTATAAAGTAAGGCTTGCAAGTGGCCGATAGGTAATAAGAATAAAACGGCCTGAATATTGCTTATTCAGCGTGACTACAATGAATTGTCAACAATGCGGCCAAATCTTGGCACATAGGTTTTGATTTTATGGATTTAGCGACCCTCATAGGTCTGATTTTTGGCTTTGTCATCGTCATTGGCGCGATTTTAATTGAATCCAGCATTATGGATTTCGTTAACGTGCCGGGGCTCGTTATTGTTGTCGTGGGTACGATAGCCATAACCCTGGTTAAATATCGCCTGACGTCAGTGGCCACTTCTTTCAAACTTGCCTTTTCAACTGTTTTTCTTGAACGTACTGAAAACCCGGTTATGTTGATTGAGAAGGTTCGGGAACTTTCGGGTATTGTTCGAAAAGAAGGGATTCTTGGCTTAGAAAATGCTGAAATTGAAGATGAGTTTTTGGCAAAGGGGATAGCCTTGTGTATAGATGGCCACCCTTCCGAGTTTATCGAAGAGCTATTGATTCAAGAGCTAGAACAGTCTATTGAGCGATATGATACTGCCGAAAAGGTCTTTCGTGGTGTGGCAGAAACAGCGCCAGGGCTAGGTATGTTGGGCACCTTGGTCGGCCTGGTTCAGATGTTGAATAATATGGCGGACCCCAGTTCAGTTGGCCCAGCGATGGCGGTGGCATTGTTGACCACCTTCTACGGTGCCTTTATCGCGCAAGTGGTGGCGATTCCCTTGGCTGATAAATTAAACCTAAAAGCAATGGATGAGCATCGTAATATGTCATTGGTTATTACCAGTGTTCAAAATATTCTGAAAGGTCAGAACCCTCGCGTTATTACCGAAGTCCTGGTTAGCTATTTACCGCCTGCCCAGCGTGAAATTGTTAAGGCAGAAGGGTAAGTACGATGAGGGCGATTCCTAGGCCAAAACCTAAGGCAAGTGGTTCGTCCGGCTGGATTGTCACCTTTGCGGACTTAATGTCTTTGCTGCTGACTTTTTTTATTCTGCTACTCAGCTTTTCCAAGATGGATCTTCAGAAATATGAAGTGATGGCGATAGCTATGGCTTCATCATTTGGCATCGAGGCTTTGACCGGTGAAAATAAGGCGGGAGGCGCAATTATTTTTGCTGAAGCGCCCGCTATTCCCCCACCACCCGCGACGACAGACGAGCAGTCTGAATTGGAGAAAGAGTTCGAAGACTTTGGCGACTCCGATATAGAGATGTTGGAAGAGCCTGAAGAGAAAGAGAGCGAGGCGGCACAAATAGACCCGAGTATCGATAAGCTCACAGAGAGTTTGGTTGATAGTCTGGAATCTGAAATCCTTTCTAATGCTTTATCTGTAAGTTATGACTCCAACAAAGTGGTTGTGCGTTTCTCTGAGGCGACTACTTTTCCATCAGGGAGTGA
>NZ_LWFZ01000759.1:0-6798 GCF_001635225.1 Oleiphilus sp. HI0086 | reverse complement strand
CTGAAGACAGGCACCACGACGTAATAAGTAAGGTTGGATAGGTTAACGCGTCGCGTTAGCAACCCACGAATACCAGCATGATCACCGTCGAAATTACTTGCTTCATCTGATGCGTTGACGCTTCCCTAACGGGAAGAATGTTAATTAAAAAGAAAGGCTCTGGCCGAGGTTCCGGCAGGATTTTGTGCGGGCCTCTTGACGTGGGGAGTCATACCAACGCCTGCATTTGCGGCTTGGGTAAAGTGGCGGCTTTTGTGCGTATTTTTGCACAAAAGGTGACAGTTTACCCAAGTCCTTGCAAGATGCACTTGTTAAATTTAGTTTGGATAACTATCAATTAAATTGAGTGCAACTCCATTTGATGTAATTGCTGTTTCTAGAGCAGAGACAGTTCTTGGAATAAATTGGCTACTATCGCCAACAACTGATTGAGCTAAAGCTCTACCAAGAGCTTCAGTAGAAAAACCCCCAGATACCTTAGTAAATGCATAATACACATTCATTTTGTAACCTTCTTTGTAAGGCATTAAGCATGTAAAGAAAGTGGTGTTTTCTGCGCCGGCAAAATTGTCATTTGAAGTTGCTTGAATAACTGCATCTTTGCAAGTTGGCACTCTCATTGATGCACCTGCTAAAGCAGCAAAACCTTTTGCATTTTCAAATGGATTTACTAGCTCAAAACGACCAACATCATCTGGTAGAGTTGCAGGTGGTAAGTTGTTTTCAAACTTTACATTATCAGCGTTTTCTTGCATTGCTTCCTTGAGACTATTGGACAGTTTCATCGTTATTGAAGATGACACCTCTGCTTTAATATCATATATTTTATAGCCTTCAAAACGCTCCTTTGTAGGTGTAAATGATGCACACCCAGCGAGCGTGAGAACCGATAAAGCTACTATTGTTTTCGTCATTTTTTGAGACCTCCTCGTCTCTGTTTTTTGTAAAAAATTTAACGCCGCGCTCTGCGGCAAATTTGGAGCGCAGCGGAAAACTTGTCCGACAGCAGCGCCTTGTTAGGCATTTTCACTATCAACACAAACCTTTCTTAATATTTCAATTTGCTCTGCTTTCGATAGTTTTTTAAAAGATAATATGGCAGCCTTCAAAACATCACTTCTGCTGCACTTAAAGTCTCGGGGGAGTAAACTGATCTCGTCGATATCCTTACTGACAGGTTCAGTAAGGCTAAAATTAAATCTTTTGAATTTTGCTTGGCTCACAAGAGTGTCTCGTTTTTTTCAGAAGGTTAGCACTGTTAAGTAAATTATGCAAAATACACAACTTACACAAGTTGTGTATTGTAAGGAGCTGTGCTATGGTAGATAAAAGTATAAGTTTTCGAGGCACGGCATGGCTACAGGCATAGTGAAAGGCGAAAAGTTGGGGGAAGATGCACTTCTTGCGGACTCTGCTAAGAGCGAGCCTTTTCCATTACCCTCAAATAAAGATGGTTTTGAGTTAAATTATCCAAATAAGCTTTCCAAAGATGAAATATTTAGTGATGTAGATCATGAGTATTCCTCTATTGATGGTAAAGGCAAAGTTTCGCCCATAGAAGATATAGACGTAAATGCCTTTTTACTTGCAGATAATTTTTATGGTCTTAAAAAGCTGCTCGAATGCCATAGCGGTAAGGTTTCCTTGATTTATTTAGACCCTCCATATGGTACTGGAAAAGACTTTCAGTCAAGAGCACTGAAGCACGCTTATAAAGACGTTTTTGGTACAGCCTCATGGATTGAATTCATGAGAAGGCGTCTAATATTAATGCGTGAGTTACTTACAGATGACGGTTCTATCTATGTGCACATAGGTCATCAAATGCTTTTTCATTTAAAGTTGGTTATGGATGAAGTATTTGGCGAAAACAACTTCAGAAACATGATTGTTAGAAAGAAATGCAGCTCCAAAAATTATACAAAAAACCAATACCCTAATTTGAATGATTACATATTGTTTTACTCTAAAACTGACACTTATATATGGAATCAACCAAGTGTGCCAGCAACAGAAGAGTGGATTAATAAAGAATATACAAAAAAGGATGAAAAAGGACGGTATAAGCTGGTACCAATACACGCACCAGGCGTGAGAAATGGGGAAACGGGAAAACCTTGGAAAGGAATGAATCCTCCAAAAGGGAAGCATTGGCAACTAACCCCTGCAAAATTGGACGCTTTAGATGCTAACGGCGAAATTCACTGGTCGAAAAATGGAAACCCTAGGCGGAAAGTGTATTTGCCACAAAACAAGCAACGTCCACTTACAGATTATTGGGATCAATATCGAGACGCTCACCATCAAAGCATCAAAATTACAGGGTACCCAACAGAAAAAAACCTAGACATGCTTAAGATGGTTATTAACGCATCTAGCAATGAGGGTGACATTGTTCTCGATCCGTTTAATGGGTCTGGTACTACCATTCATGCAGCGAATGAGTTAGGTAGAAAATGGATCGGAATTGATCAATCCTTCACTGCTGCTGAGGCAACCTTGAAGAGGTTGCGGCATGGGTTGGAGGAAATGGGAGATTACGTAAATGGAAAGGAGGCTGATCGAACAAATGATATGTTTAGTTCTGATCAAGCCCCGCTACCAGAAAACTTCAGGACAGAGTTTAATTTCTATGTTGATTCCGATGTCTTAGAAAAACACCATAAAGAAGTTAAATTACTAGCAAAAATATAATTAAATGTGCAGCGTAAGCTGCACATTTAATTTCTTAGCCATTGCTCAGTTATTCTATCATCTGCTAACTTTAAAGTAGACACTCGCACTCTATCACTTAGCTTGCCATCAAGAATACAGGCTTCTTCCCAAGTATCTCGATGCGTCAAACCGGGGCCATCTGATAAAAATAACAATTTAAAATTAGTGTTAGATGATTTTGTAAATTCATCGGCTTTCATTACTTTATCATTATTTCCACCTGTTCGGTCATCAGACTGTGAGCCTCCTCTAGTGCTATCATAACGTGCAAATCCGACCGCTAGAACCTCGCTACTATCAAAGTCTCTGATGACAAAATCACAGGGGTAATCACTATCAAAGTCTTCAAATATACTTTGCAATTGAATATCTTTTCCTGCTCCTCTTGGCCCTTCAATAGTAAGATTTTCTGAAAACCTATCTTCAAACCAAGTAAAGAATAAGTCTGTTAAGATGTAACCTTGCTTGCCTCGGTCATCATACTCACCAATTAGTGAAGTCAGAGCGTATTTATCCTTCTCGGGCATATTAGAAAACTGCCTTTTAAGAAGGTTGATATCTTTAAAAGTATGCCCGTAATTATCAACGAACATTGAGGTTGGATTCATTAGTTTTTTGGATTTTTCGGTATCTATGACAGTACTAACGCACCTTCTAAAAAGCTTAAGAAGAGGCATTCTTACATCAGCCTTATAAACTTTTGGATTGCGGATCGCATCCAGCAATTCAGCAGATGAGGACGATTCCATAATTAAGGATTGGAATAAGTCTACAAACACGCCATATCTATTAAATCGACCTTCAACAAATTCTGGAAAAGTAGGGCTTGATGGGATCGCCGTGACAACTGATTCTGGATCATCAATCTCAGATAAAAATGATAAATTTACTGCCATATAACTTAGGGCTTACGCCACTCTCCTTTCCGATATTGATTTGAATACATGTATGCCTAACATTTGAATCTACGACATAAGGTCGTATATCCACCTGTCGTATATCCTTTTTTTAAAATCGTTCTGATATTACTCGAATCATACACCATGACTGGATTCCGCAGAAGTCCGAGATTCAAAAACTATTAAGAAATGCGACACTATGTCGTATATCGTGATTTTACACCAGTTTCTTAGCCACTTGTTTTATATACAGTTTTTGATTCGTTCTTGTAAGTTCTCAGGATATACGACAGGCGGTCGCTTTTTAAGTCAAAAGGTACTAAATCTAGCTGAACGAAAGCGAATTCTCGATGCTAGGGAACATCAGCTTTAACTACTAAAGTAATGTCCACCTTATCCATGACTACAATTTATCAAACAAACTCTTCCCACCTTTTGGAAAGATTCGCATACCCTCCCCACTCAATATTAACCACAGCGGCCCACCAGGTTTTAGTGCTTTAGTAGGATGTCCAAATTATTTAACCTAGGTGGGTATAACTAAAAATTTGGACTAAGCCTTAACTTAGCGTCAGTCACTTTGGCCCCTTCAAAATAACAAGCCAGATACCAGTAGCTAAATCTGGTTTTTTCCAAAGGTTTAATCTCTTTTGGTTTGAATGGATTTTCAATTATTTAGTGTACTTGTTTTTTTCTAAATAATGTTCGATCAGCCGATGTTCTGGGGTGTTTAGCAAATGTTCGTCTATATTTTCTAACCAATTAATATCATTCAAAGATTTATCAATTGGGGCGCGCAATGCGATTGGTGTCATTTCTGAGTAATGATTGAGAATGGTGTCGATGTCATTACACCTCTGAAAGCATGTTGTTAATGCGTTAGCCATGTTAAATGCTGTTTGCAAACCAACGCCCGCGCTATAGTGGAAAGAAAAAGCCGCATCGCCAATTAGAACCATATTTTCATGGAAAAGGTGTTTAACGGTATTCATCTTGAAAGAAAACCAGGGCAAATTGGTAGAAACCAAGTCAATTTTGTCTTCTTCGCTGGTGAATATCTTATTAAGATGGGGGATAGCTTCGGCTGGGCTTTGCTGGAGAAAGCGACTCGATTGAAAGCACTTTTCGGTCATTTCAATGATAACAGCCTGCCTGGTGTCCGTTAGGGGGGTAGGAGGACAACTGAATGAAGCCGGTAGATGTTTTAATGACGTAAAACCTGACATTTGTTTGAGGTTTTGGTGAGTCGTTATAAAACCAAGTAAACTTTATTTTTGCTTCATGCTGCTGTGTGACAAATTTAGCCGCATATTCTTTTCGTACAATGCTGTTTACGCCATCTGCTCCAACCAATAAGTCGCAGGAATCTTGTAGCTGACTTAGCTCAGATGGAAGCACTTTTTTCTCTTCGATAGTTATTCCGAGTGACGTAGCTTTATTTCTGAAATAGCGCATCAATTCAAAACGGGAAACGCAGTGTCCATCAGAAAACTTAAAGGTTTGGCAGTCGTTATTGGTTTTTACGGTGGCTTGTGAGAGTCTCGGCGGAGTGTTATTCGCAAAGAGTGATGTGAAATAATCCTCATCCAAATGCGCTAACAAATCTTTGGTCAGCCCCTGTAGCGTGTAGCCTAAACCAAATGAGTTGATTGATTCATTTTTAGCCTCATAAACGGTGATGTCAAAGCCAGGATTGAATTTTTTCATGGCACTCGCAAAATAGAGCCCGGCCGGCCCACCGCCAATGATAATAATTCTCATATTCTCATATTCCTTTTATGCCAACCGGTACTACTACCGAGCATGTTTAATCTTTGTTAATCTTTACATTATAAACATTAAAGACTTAGCTTTACACCTGAATTCTACAATTTGTTTCTTTAACCGTTTTAGGTATTAAGCCAAGCTAAGTAAACTTGACGATGATTTGGTGAGCCATCAAATTCTTTATTACGCAAATCGCACAAAGCAAACACTAGTTTAAAGGCGCGGCGACAAACTTGTAGCCGTGCCTGTCATTGATATAGCCAATGCCATTTACAGCCATATTGAGATACCAGAAAACAGTAACTGGCCACTAAATATTAGCAACGGTACAGAAAGCGACTTAAGCACGACAGCGTAAACTCTCGGGTTGAACCGCTCTCCTAAGGCTTTAATAAAGAGAGCCACAGAAAATTTCGTAATACACAGACTAAATAATGTACAAACAATAAATACAACAGCCTCTATATTAGAGCCCATGAAAATATAGCTACTGCCAATAGTTAGCCAAAATATATACGGTGCTGGATTTAGGAAGTTAATTTTTACTGCCGTAGCTAAGCTTGAGCTTTTGCTACCCCCGACACTAGGGTCGATGTTGTTTGGAGTTTTAAGTATTTTGTATGCAATAAGAGCTAGGTACATAGAGCCAAAGACAGAAATCGCAGAGATAAACAAGCCTATATCATTAAGCTGCAACGTTAACAGCAATGCCAGAAGTATAATTGGCCCATCGGTTACAATAGGTGCAAGGCTAGCCATAAACCCATTGTAATTACCTTTTGACATGGTTTGATGAATCACAAACACACCTAAAGGCCCCGGTTTCAGCCCTGCCACTAAGCCAAAAGTTAATGCTGCTAATGCGAAATACATGATATACCCAGTAGGTTACAACCCTACTAATAATGGCGAAGAAACAGGGTGGTTTTATTTGGAACGAAGGCTTCCCTGCATATAAGTAGTTGCATACTTAACCTGCTTATTGTTCATACTGTCCAAGAGTTATAAAACCTGTATTCGTATGGATACTTTGTTCATTGTAATAACTACCCAAATAGTAACTCAAGGTCATACTTAATTCATATTGGTTGATTATAGATTTGAGTCAACGAGCTTTTTTGCCTAGCCATTATCAGTATCTAATACGAAGCTAAGCTTGGCATCACAAAGGTTGGTTTTAGCCAGTGTGCGTATTTCTTTTGCCAGTTGGCGATAAAAGCCCCGATTAGGACAATTCTGGCGCCATGCTAAAACGTGCATTCTTGATAAATTTAGCTGATCAATATCTCTAACGCTTGGCTGACTAATATTGATGATATCTGCCGCACCACGAAATATTGCAGACTCTGCAAGGCAGACAAAGTATTCCAACTGTCTTAGTGTCGGGGTTTCATGAGCCATTACAAGCGCAAATCCT
>NZ_LWFZ01000758.1:0-1244 GCF_001635225.1 Oleiphilus sp. HI0086 | reverse complement strand
AGTCCAAAGGTGATGACGATACTGATAATTGATACGCTGAGCGCAAAGAACGGGGCCCAGGCACTGCGAAATAAATAGGCCAGTGTTAATGCTATTAATAGGACGATTAAAGGGAAATAGCGTTGATTATCCTTTTCCATAACATTAGAAATTTCTACATTTACGACTGGTGAGCCAGAAAAGTAGAGGTCGAAATTACTTGATTCAACGATGGGTTTTATCAACCCTTGAACCTTATTGAATATCGCAGTAGTGCTTGCGCTATCGTCGGTATCGATGTTTAGTTCAAGATTAATTGCCATTGCGCGGCCGTCTGGGCTAACCAAAGCATCCGTAAACAGAGGGTTATCTAATATTTCTTTGCCTTGATTCTGTTGCCATTGAGCGATCTTTTCTTGCTCGAAGTTGGGGGCAATGGTGATCTCATCTTCAAGCATGAAAATGTCATCACTATTTAGTAGTGACTTGATATTGCGAATAGGGAAGAGGTATTGGCCTAGTAATGCTTCTATTTCCTTAGATTCTTGCTCGTTTTTAGCCGCCGCCAGGCTTTGGTTATATTGACTGATTAAGCTGGCCTTATCGAGTGACTTGCCTGTGTTGAGTTTAGGATTGATCATTTCTATCAAGTCAACGGAGTCTAGAGTCTTATGAATAGTTTCTAATAAGCTCAGTGACTCTGCAGAAAAAATATCGCCAGATTTTGCCTCGAGAATAATAACAATGGTTTCTCTGGATCGCTCAAAAATATCTGTCATCAGATCTTCTTTAACGCGCTCTGTGTGGGTGCGGTCCAAGAAATAGGGCGTGGTGTTTTTTGTTACTTGAGCCGCGAGAAATGCTGATACGAGGATAATTGCCAGAGTGATAATAAAACTGAGTGCGGGTCGAGAAACAATTTGGCGAATCAGTGGGGTTTCTGTCATGGGTGCGTCTATTCTAAGTTTGTTGTGCAGTGCAAATGGATTCTTAACATATAGGGTGCTCTGCCAATTCTGGGCGTGGCGAGAGATATATGTAGTCCTATGGAATCCAGACGTGCGCACTTTAACAGTATTTTTCGGCTGTTCAAGTAGTTATTTGCACTTGGGTTAACAGTTTTTTATCAGAGCGCAAAAAATTATGAATCGAGTCGTCTTGTGTAAGAAAAATGCTTGGGCATACTCTATACTGTACTTTAGAGCACAAACGATTTTATCTTGTAACAATTGTGGTGCTTCATTATGGCCGCTCTCATAATAAGT
>NZ_LWFZ01000757.1:0-4073 GCF_001635225.1 Oleiphilus sp. HI0086 | reverse complement strand
CAGCGATATCATTGTTGTAATCGCCTTTTTCGTTAATCTTATCGAGTAATGCTGAATGTTCAGCACTCATGTAAGACAACATTGCATCTTCAAAATCAACAACTTTGTTTACTGGCACATCATCCAAGAAGCCTTCATTAGCGGCATAAAGAACGATACCCATTTCAGCAACGCTTTGTGGGCTGTACTGCTTTTGCTTCATAAGCTCTGTCACACGCTGACCGTGCTCTAGCTGCTTACGTGTTGCATCATCAAGGTCTGATGCGAACTGAGCAAATGCTGCCAATTCACGATACTGAGCCAAAGCCAAACGTACGCTACCACCTAACTTCTTGATGATCTTAGTCTGAGCTGCACCACCAACTCGTGATACCGAAATACCTGCGTTCATTGCAGGACGAATACCAGAGTTAAATAGGTTGGTCTCAAGGAAGATCTGACCATCTGTAATCGAAATTACGTTAGTTGGTACGAATGCAGATACGTCACCACCTTGTGTTTCGATGATCGGTAGAGCTGTCAATGAACCAGTTTGGCCCTTAACTTCACCATTGGTGAACTGCTCAACGTAATCAGCGTTTACACGTGATGCACGCTCTAGTAGACGTGAGTGCAAGTAGAATACGTCACCTGGATATGCTTCACGACCTGGTGGACGACGTAGTAGCAATGAAATCTGACGGTATGCCCAAGCTTGCTTGGTCAAATCATCAAATACGATCAATGCGTCTTCACCGCGGTCACGGAAGTATTCACCCATTGTTGTACCGCCGTATGGCGCTAAGAACAACATTGCTGCTGGATCAGCTGCACCTGCCGCAACAATGATCGTGTGATCCATTGCGTCATGCTCTTCAAGTTTACGTACAACCGCAGCGATAGAAGATTGCTTCTGACCAACTGCTACATAGATACACTTAACACCTGTGTTCTTCTGGTTAATGATTGCATCGATAGCGATTGCAGTCTTACCAGTCTGACGGTCACCGATGATCAACTCACGCTGGCCACGGCCGATAGGTACCATTGAGTCAATCGCTTTCAAACCAGTTTGTACTGGCTCATCAACTGATTGACGTGCGATTACACCTGGTGCAACTTTTTCTAAAGGTGCAGTTAGCGTAGTCTCGATAGGACCTTTACCATCAATTGGGTTACCTAGTGCATCAACAACACGGCCAAGCATTGCTTCACCGATTGGTACTTCTAGGATACGACCCGTACATTTTGCTTTCTGACCTTCGGCAAGACCTTTAGGGTCACCTAGGACAACGACACCTACAGAATCACGCTCTAGGTTAAGCGCCATACCGTATACGCCGGTTTCAAACTCTACCATCTCACCATACATTACGTCGGCAAGACCGTGAATTAGAACGATACCGTCAGATACACTGACGATAGTGCCCTCATTTTGGGCTTCAGAAGAAACATCGAGAGTTTCGATGCGCTTCTTAATAATTTCGCTGATCTCAGCTGGGTTTAGCTGTTGCATGCGTTAAATCCTCAAATCTGAATCTGCTACCTAAGCACTAACCGCTTCGGCCAATTTTGCAATTTTGCCACGGACAGAAGCATCGATGACTAGATCGTTGGTGCGGATAATTACGCCACCAATCAACGACTCATTTACAGTCGATGTAACAACGACTTTACGATCTAGTTTCTTACTTAGTACTTGTGCAAGCTTATCTTGTTGTTCACCGCCCAGTTCAAAAGCACTCTCCACATCGACGTCTACTGACATCTCTAGCTGTGCTTTGAAACCTTCAAACAATTGAGCAATCTCTGAAAGTAACTCTAATCGGTCATTTTCAGCCAACACAACGATAAAGTTTTTACCTTCATCATTTAACTTATCACCACATGATTCGATGAAAAGCTGTGCTTTTTGCTCACTTGTCAATGCTGGGTGGTCTAGAACAACACTCATGTTCTCGTCCATAGCTACTGCAGAAGAATAAGCAAGCATGTCTGACCAAACTGTCAAAGCTTCCTTATCCTTCGCGGCCTGAAAAGCGGCTTTAGCGTAGGGTCGGGCAATCGTAATTGATTCTGCCATCATCCACTCTCAAAACTTAAATTTCTGAGGCAAGCTGATCGAGTAACTCACCATGTTTGCTTGCATCGATTGAAGATCCAAGAATCTTTTCTGCGCCCGCAATTGCGATTGCAGATACTTCAGCGCGAAGCTCTTCTTTCACGCGATTCTTTTCTTGCTCAATTTCAGCTTTAGCAGCAGTGATTAATCTGTCACCTTCTTGACGAGCAGTTTCTTTCGCTTCGTCAACAATTTGATTTGATCGTTTGTTCGCTTGCTCGATTAGTTCAGCTGCTTGTGCTTTCGCTTCTTTTAGCTCTTCAACTGCTTTTTTCTGTGCAAGTTCAAGATCTTTAGACGCTCTGTCAGCCGCTGCTAAACCGTCGGATATTTTCTTTTCGCGCTCTGTCATTGCACCAATGATTGGTGGCCAAACATACTTCATGCAAAATAGCACAAAGCCTGCGAAGAAAATCATTTGTCCAATAAGTGTGTAATTGATATTCACACTAATTACCTCACTTTCGTTGTTAGTTTACGTTTTTAGCTAACTAAAGACGTGTCTATTAAGCACCAACGCCTGGAGCAACAACGAAAATCAAGTACATAGCGATACCAACACCGATAATTGGCACAGCATCGATCAAACCAGCTAGTAAGAACATCTTACCTTGTAGCATTGGACCAAGTTCTGGCTGACGCGCAGTACCTTCCAATAGACGTCCACCAAGTAGACCCATACCAACTGCCGCACCAAGTGCACCAAGACCAAGCATAATTGCAGCTGCAATAATTACTAGTTCCATTTTTTTCTCCTGCTTTAAGTTAAAAAGTTAAGTTAGTTAAAAGAAAAGTTTAAAAATTTAGATTAATGATCTTCGTGAGCCATACTCAGGTACACGACGGTCAAAACCATAAAAATAAATGCTTGTAGCGTAATAACCAAGATATGGAATATCGCCCAACCGATCTGCAAGAAACCACCGAACAGACCAAACAGCAAACCAGCGCTGTACATGACGGCAATCAAAATGAAGATCATTTCACCGGCGTACATGTTCCCGAATAGTCGCAAGCCCAATGAAAACGGCTTAGCTAATAGACCGACTAATTCCATAAATAGGTTCACAGGGATAAACGCCCAGTGATTGAAAGGGTGCATGGTAAGCTCTTTAGTAAAGCCACCAATACCTTTAATCTTGATAGAGTAGTAAAGCATTAGGATGAATACACCTAAAGCCATACCTAGTGTGATGTTAGGGTCTGTTGATGGAACAATCTTCTGATAACCAACGCCCACAAATGTAAGCAACCATGGCACTAGATCAACCGGGATCAAGTCCATTAGGTTCATGAAGAATACCCAAACAAAGATTGTTAATGCCAAAGGAGCAATAAGTGGGTTACGTCCATGGAACATATCTTTAACGTTACCATCAACGAAATCGACAATCATTTCGATAAAGTTTTGGAAGCGACCAGGTACACCGCTAGTTACCGATTTGGCAACGGAACGGAAGATCATGCAGAAAATAACACCTAAGCCAAATGACCAAAGTAAACTATCTACATGAAATGCATTGAAACCCATTGCAGCAGCTTCTTCGCCACCGTGAGCCATTGTCCAAGTTGCTTCTTGTAGCGTTGTGCCATCATAACGAACAGTACCAGCAGGAAGCTGGCCGAAAGTTAGGTTACTTAAGTGATGCTGAATATATTCAGTGGTTGTTAGACTATCGCCTGCCATAGTTAAGGGCCTACATTATAGAGTTAAAAATTCTAAATTATGCTTTGTGTGAGTTCGGCTTACTTACTAAGAGAGCCGAGAAACAGTTCATCACTAAAACACTGATAAAGGTGGAGTAAAGTGCTAAGTAATCCATTGCACTGAGCTTCGGACTTATATTCAAGTTTGTAGAGCCTCTGGATTACTTAGCACTTTACTCCACCTTTATCAGTGTTTTAGTGATGAACTGTTTCTCGGCTCTCTTAGTAAGTAAGCCGAACTCACACAAAGCATAATTTAGAATTT
>NZ_LWFZ01000756.1:0-2100 GCF_001635225.1 Oleiphilus sp. HI0086 | reverse complement strand
ATAGGTAGTTTGATAGTGGTGATAGTTCGGACATTTCTAGTTAACCGTTTTAGGTGATTTAGGTAATAAACTGAGCTCAATAAGATGCATCGAATGCAGCTTTGTGCCAATGAATTTGCTCGGATAAGCTGTTCTCTTTCTGGCTGATAGATATAACATCAAATCGGCATGGCATATTCCATAGCTTTTTGTGAGAAAGGAATATGCTTGCAGTCTTAATAATCTTCTTTTGCTTGTGTGGGGTCACGGTTTCAGCTGCGATGCCATAGTTATTTCTTGCTCGATATCTGACTTCAATAAAGACTAGGGTATTCTTATCTCCCATAATTAAATCAATCTCACCAAACTTGGACCGATAATTGTTCGTTATGCTTTTCAGTCCTTGGGTGCGAAGGTATTTCTCGGCGATCTGCTCATAAGCAAGTCCTTTGCTAAGCATTTCCTTACTCCTTAATGGTAACTGCCTTTCCTTTTCTAAATTTTGCCCATTCTAATTGGCGATTAATAATGCCCTGCTCATCCATTGATAGCATGCCGGTGTGGCCTTGCATCTGGCTGCCTCGAACTTCGTGCAATAGCTGTAGTCTTGGGGCGATATTATAGCTGTCGGCTCCTAGCGCATAAAAGCGGCTATATTGCTCTGTTGACTCGGGGATAGCATGATTTATCTGGCTTTTGATATCTATTGTACTGCTAAGCATCCAGGGCATTTCGATAAACTCGATACCGTCCAGGTCTCTGTTGTCGTTGTTGTTAGATATGTTATGAATTTGAGAGCTGGCGAATACTGGCAGGTCGGCAGCGTAATGGTAGGCAAAGAGAGGTTTGATTTGACGTGCTATTTCGGGTTTGGCAATCATGACAAGTGCGTCGATATCTTGCCTTCTTCTGGGTAAAAACTCGAGCGCTGTGTTAGTGATTTTTCGAATTTTTCGCTTTCGATTCTGGCTGTCCTCAGTGCCGAGGAGGCGGGCGACGCTCGAAGCGAGAGATTTCTGATTTTTGTAAAATACGCTATCGATAACGACCCCGTCTAATGAAGAGAAGCTTTCTACAAAGCTATCGTATATGCGAAAGCCAAGATTATTCTCTGGCAGTATGATGCCGACCCGTTTCAGTGATTTGTCGTGTAGGCGTGTAGCAAGTTGTCTGGCCTCGGTCTCAGGTGCTAGACCAAGTTGGTATAGCTTATCTGAACCTGCGTTAGTCGCTGGAAGATAGTTTAAGGCGAGAGTTGGCGTGCTAATAATATCTAAGGAGTTCAGCGCTTTAAGAGAAGCTTTGTCTAGAGGGCCGATAATTAGGCTGCCTGTCTCAGGTGCTTGATTGTACAGTGACAAAATGTCTTGCGTTGCTGTGTCGAAAAAACGAACTTGTAGTGGTTCGTGGTTTGGGTTTTGTTTATTGCTGGCATAGTGTTGAGCCATGAAACCGTCACGAATAGCTTTTCCAGCCAATTGAAGTGGCCCGCTTAAGGGCAGGGCAAGTGTTATCGAATCGGGGCGAGTGTTTGGGAGTTGTTTTAGAATGCTTAGCTCGTGAGGCGGATTCAGGCTGGCAGGATGGCTTGGCCACAGCTCGTTCCATGCCTGAAATGCATTATATTGGGCATCCAGGCTGATCTGATTTAGCTGGATTGTTCGAGCTAGATCTAACCACGCTAATGCGTCAGGGTTGTCGCCTGTGTAAATGTATTGGCTTAGGTCGGCTGTTTCAGTTGAGCGGAGTAGGTGCCAGATTTGCTCGTCTGTGTCTTGGTGATGCTCTGGATTAATTAGGCCGCGATGATCGATTAAGGTGATCGCCGCTTCAATAGTTAAATCTGTGATTTCATAAGCTTGAGATAATAAGTGCGAAAGCTCGATTTGCTGGTCGACATTCATGCCAGATAAACCAAGGTTCGGGATTAGCGGCAGTATTTTCTCAATGCGTGCTTTGTTCTTATTGCTTGTCGCTAACTTTAAGGACATTAAAAGATAGTCTTGAGCGTCAGCTTCATTGAGGTGCTCTATTTGAACTGACCCTAGTGCAGCATCGCTCTGTGCGTATAGGTTATTTTCCCAATAAGATTGTGCGGCTTGAAAAAATAGCTTGGATTGT
>NZ_LWFZ01000755.1:0-5717 GCF_001635225.1 Oleiphilus sp. HI0086 | reverse complement strand
GGGCTGAAAACGTTCTTAATGATAACCCACTTTCAAGCCACTTCTTAACAATGGCTTCTTTAAACTCTTTTGAATAATGCTTCACTCATATTCTCTTACCGCCTCCTATTCAATTATTAAAAATTAACAGAGGCGACAACTATCCTGACACAGGGGGACCTTCCTGCATAGAAGATCTCTTAACGATAATAGTTAATGGTATTCCGCGAGCTATGCAGCCACTAACACACCGTAGAAAGGGCGCGCAATCACTATCTTTTACATCTGAATACGACATACAAGATTTGCTTAATTCTCAACTGAGACCTTGGATTTCCGATATACGTACTGAAGAATTTAGCCCTAGTTACGCAGGCTCCAACACAAGAATGGACTTCTTATTACCTAACCATAATTTAGTTATTGAAACTAAACGTGTCAGAAACAAATCACACGCGTCAAAAGTTGGAGATGAACTAATAATTGATATTGAACACTACAGAAGACATCAACTAGCATACCACCTCTGGTGCGTAATCTACGACCCAGAGCTGTTTATATCAAACCCGGAAGGTCTTGTGAGTGACCTGGAAGGTTCAAGATCACTACCTGACGGAGAAATAAACGTCAAGGTAGTTATTGTGGGCAATCAGAACTTCCGTCCACTAAAAAAAGATAAGGCTCCCTAGTAGGAGCCCTAAAGTAGTTCAACAAACAATATCTACACCCAGTTGTGTAGCTATTGTTTATTGCTCTAGTTTCGTAGTAGGAAGACTTTGAGCCATCAATAGACTAAAAAACTTTTTTAACACTTAATGCTGTAGGCCCTTTTTCGCTAGTTGACGGAATGAAGGTTACATTTATTGGGCTATCAGACTCGATATACTCATCTAATACATCATTAGGAATAAGCTGAACTCTCGGAAAAAAGTACTTCAGCCCATCAACACCAACAACAAAACCAAATGAAACACCCGAGTTATGCTTATCAACTAGGTTATCTATGGTACCAAAAATTCTTCCATCAGAGTCTTTAAGGCACAATTCTTCAATATCCAAAAGATACTGATCTATCTTTATTCGCGACTGCTCAGAAAACCAAATTTTTGCGTGCTCTAAGGATGCTCTAAATGCTGAAATCATTTCAACACTAAATAAGTTCATATTTGAATCAATCACTGAAAACACTTTATTTGTTACAGAGTGATCACCAGAGACCTTTGAATAGCGATTAGACTCTAGCAATATTCTATAGAGTCGATTTACAATACCCTTATCAAAATCACCCGAACAGAAACTATCGTTAGCTATTTCTAACGCTCTTTCCAAGTGATGCTCTGCTTTAGCAAAGTCCCTATCACTTATACTTTGCTCTGCCATCCTTCGATAACAACTAGCTGCTTGATCATAAGTACTTATTCTAAATTTTCTTAATCGACTAGAGTTTGATTGAAGTAGTTTTTCGTAAAGCGAGGAAGCTGATTTATATTGTCCAAGTATCATTAATAGCTTTGCTTTAAACGTCATTAAAGCATCTTGTTCGCCTTCAATTTCGATAGCCCTATCAATCAATTCAATCGATCGGTCAAACTCCTCTTCATGGTCTAAAAATTGAGCATAATTATATAATGCAATTGAAGAATGAGGATCAAACTCTAATGCTTTCTCAAACTCAGTCTCGGCTTGAAAAGGATTACTTCTATTTATTAACCCACTAATTCTGTAACATTCTGAAAATTCAGGCATAATTGATTTAGCTTTACTTATCAATTCCAAAGCCTTTTCCTGATTTCCAGATTTGGATTCAAGCATAGCTTTCTTTAGAAAAATACTACATATCTGCTCATCACGCTGATTCCAACGAACAGCTGTCACATCAAACATATAATGAGCTTTCTTAACGTTATCCTTATCTATCTGTTCTTGAACCTGCTTTCTTTTGGACTTAACCATCTTATATACTTCTTGAGAAACCAAGTTATTTTTCTGAATATACTGCTCAGCAATATCAGTTAATAAATATGTTCGACCATTATCAGTACCTGTAGAAGAAACATTCATCATACTTGTATTTTTTAACGTGTTTAGCGATTCTTCTAAAATGACCTCCTCAACATCATCAATAATGAATCGCAATTCCACTGGAGATACAGGTTTTCTAATACAAGCAATAACTGAAATAACTTTTCGGTCCACCGAAGATAATTTGTCGTACAAACCAGAAAAACAAAAATTGAGAGCCGTTTCGAAAGTATTTCCTTCTTTATTTAATAACTCCGATACGCTCTTTCCTGATGCTAAACAAAGGACATACCATTTGATCAACAAAGGGTTGTTATATAATTTCAAGCAAGTATTTCTTAATGATTCATTTTTTCTTTTTGCTAGTTCATTACAATTGAGAAGTTTAGCCAAAGAGCGCATTAAGTTTATAGATGCGGTATCTTCTAGTTTTTCAAGCTTATATCTATATTCAATTTCTCCTAGCCCTACCCGCGTAGTTATTAATACTTTTGAACCTCCAGGTATATCGGAAATAAAGTCTCGAATTTCGTCACTAGAAATCGTCTCTAAATTATCGATACAAAGAAGAATGTTAAATTCCGCCATATACTCTTTTATTTCCTCAAATAGAGTTTGACTATCTTCAGTCTCATTTACTCCACCGGAGAGTTCATCATTTACAGCTCTTAACATACCTGACGTCGAAGAAATCGAGTCACGAATATCAACAATACCACCTACAGTAAGTCGATTAACCTTTAACGATACCCAGAGAATCATATCAAATGGCTTACGATCAGAATTTGAAGTCTCACAGACCTCTAACGTATCATATAAACACCTCATTGCCAGAGCAGTCTTTCCAATTCCACCTTCACCAACAATAGAAATCACTTTTGTATTAGAAAACAGCAACTTATTAATCGCATCTCTGTCTTTTTTTCTCCCTATAAAGCCAGTATCATCAAACTCTGGCAAAGGAAGGTTTTGGAAAATGGTATTTACTTCTGCACGCCAAAAGCTGGGAATATCTAGAAGTAGAGTATAGGTAGGGTCTTCTAACTTATTTATAGCTGAAGTAATATTTAGCCACCTATAGCTATTCCCCTTACGTCTGAGCTCATTCGAAAAATCAAGAAGATCATTAAAATCATTCGGCTCTAAGGGCCTAGAATGGCAAACCCTGTTTCTAGTTTGAGTTAGTCTATCTAGTTCGGATGAAACAAAGCTAACTTCTTCTTTCGAAAGAATGCTTTGATTGTCTTTAATTTTATTCAGCAATTTGCATAAATCACTGAAGTCTAAATACTCGAGTAACCCACTACCATCAGCATCTGATATATAAACTTCCTTGTTGTGGTTAAAATAACGCTCTTTAGTTTTGTCAGATACATCTTCAGGAAACAGCGATTGAATATCATCCACCCCGCTATTTGCTTCAATAAAATTTCTTAGATCCGTTTCTATTGCTGAAACCAATGAGAAACATGACAAACGAGTAGCAAAATTCCTTAATTTCATGCTCTTCTTTAACTCTTCTTTTACTTATAATGGGACTGCATACGTAACCAAACTTTTTATAAGTATGGACTATATTTAAAGCATTGAAAATTGAATTAATGATAAAAGGCCTAGGTGCTCAAAGGACTATTAAACAGTAAATAACGTCATTTTCCTGAAATGAAGAGAGCCCATCTAATCGAAATGTTCTAGCGCTCCCTTAAAACTTATAATATGCTGAGCATCGTCAAATAGACGTAAAAAGAAAATGTTGGTATATCAGTTGGTACTTCTAAGAATGGCGAATTCAAACACTATTACAATCAATACATTACAAGAAGTATTCGTGAGCGGCCCCCGCTACCACATTAAAAAGACTAGTTAGTTATCTAACTGGTCTTTTTTTTCGCTTGTAGAAAGTAGCATCCATAACTAAATCATTTTCTTTAGCAGAAGTTCAATCGAGTCTGACCCCGTTGATTCAATAGAGCCACGTCTATCACTCCTTTTTCTCCTGCCTTTGTTGAAGCAGGGATAGGTTTATACGTGGGTCAAAATTCGATGCAAATATTTGGGTTTAATGGGTCAGTTTTGGGTGCAAATCAACAAAAAAGGTCTCAGATCTATTTCTTAACATATTTGCAAAAGTTGAGTATTGAGGGGTTTAACCAAGGTACATTAAAACGAGCATTTGCCTTGCGAAAGAAGTCGCCACAATGATCACCTTAACAGGGCGTCCGCTTTAACTGGTGCGGATCATTAAGCACCCAACCTAAAACAAAAGCGCTGGAAAAATTTTAGGAATATGTCAAGATTGGAACACGCTTCGGCCGATATAGGCTTGTAGCTAATCTGATTGTGAATTTCATCTTTCCCCCCGGAGAAACCTTGTGACTGACCAGTTTATTAAATCTAAAGCCGCCGTTGCTTGGGGCCCTAACACACCCCTGAAGATCGAAGAAGTCGATGTTATGTACCCGAAAGTGGGCGAGGTCTTGGTAAAGATCGTTGCAACCGGGGTCTGTCATACTGATGCCTTCACCTTGTCAGGTGAAGACCCAGAGGGAATTTTCCCATCAATCCTTGGTCATGAAGGTGGTGGTATTGTCGAAATGGTCGGTGAAGGCGTTACAAGCGTCGAAGTCGGCGACCACGTAATCCCGCTTTACACAGCTGAGTGTGGTGAATGTAAATTTTGCATGTCGGGGAAAACAAACTTATGCCAGGCCGTACGGGAAACCCAAGGTAAAGGGTTGATGCCAGACGGCACTACTCGTTTTTATAAGAATGGTGAACCAATCTATCACTATATGGGCTGTTCCACTTTTTCTGAGTATACCGTTTTACCAGAGATTTCCTTGGCGAAAGTAAACAAAGATGCTCCCCTTGAAGAAGTCTGCCTGCTAGGTTGTGGTGTAACAACAGGAATGGGTGCTGTCTTGAACACAGCTAAAGTACAGCAAGGTGATACCGTTGCCATCTTTGGCTTGGGCGGTATTGGTTTATCCGCTATTATCGGTGCCCGTATGGCAGGCGCTAGTCGTATTATCGGCATCGATATCAACGAAAGTAAGTTTGAACTCGCCAAGCAGTTAGGTGCAAGCGATTGTATTAATCCTCAGAATTTTGACAAGCCTATTCAAGAGGTCATTGTTGAAATGACCGATGGCGGCGTGGATTATTCATTTGAGTGCATTGGTAACGTTAATGTCATGCGACAGGCACTAGAGTGCTGCCATAAAGGCTGGGGAGAATCCGTTATCATCGGCGTCGCGGGTGCAGGTCAAGAGATCTCAACAAGACCCTTTCAGTTAGTCACCGGACGAGTTTGGCGCGGAACTGCCTTTGGCGGCGTAAAAGGTCGATCTGAACTGCCAGATATCGTTGAACAGTATTTGGCTGGAGAGTTCGGTTTACAGGAATTCATTACGCATACTATGCCGCTCGAAGAGATTAATAATGCCTTTGATCTCATGCATGAAGGCAAGAGTATTCGCAGCGTCATTCATTACTAAGACATTTTATTAGATAACAATATTAAGCGACCGCTACATGACACTAAAACAAATAAATCAAGCAAGAGTCTTTGGTGGCTGCTATCAGCAGTTCACACATACGTCGGATATTTTGGGTTGTGATATGCGGTTTTCGGTATTTATACCTTCAAAGGCATCAACTGGAAGCCCTCTCCCTGCAATGTACTGGTTATCCGGCCTCACCTGCACAGATGAAAA
>NZ_LWFZ01000754.1:0-1646 GCF_001635225.1 Oleiphilus sp. HI0086 | reverse complement strand
ATACATATGAAGAATTAGTATCCTCATTTACAAAATCTTTTGAACCTCACATTAATAGAATGGCAGCAAGATTGGTAGAACGAAGAGTAAGAGACGAGCTGCTTAAAAAAGCACCGAATTGGAAATTAATTCTCCAAGAACCAACAAGTTTTGAATTTTCGACTCAATCTCTTTTCGAGGAAGAGAAATCTCTGTTACAAGGCTTGATCGAAAATCAAGATATTGAAAAAATGATTTCACGCTATCCGATTAGAGAAACTCCCGCTCTCGAAAGTATTTCGAAGGCACTCTGTTTTCCAACTCAAGCAATGTATGAACAAGCCATCAGAAAAATGCTTATTGATGAAAAAGGGGTTCGTGAGCAGTTGAAATCTTTAGTTGATAAAATTACCACTGCGATTGCAAACTAAATTTTACTTTCCAAGATTGAGGATAGAATGGAACATCATTTATACCAAATCGGCCATATTCTTATTGCGCTTGCTATTGTTGCACTCGTACTCATTATTTATAAAAAGCACAATAATAGAATTCAACTGTCTCAGGATATTAAGCAAGAAATAATCAAGGGTATATCCCTCGACACGCCAAACGACAAATTACAAACGAATTATGTATTCGTAAATGCATTTATCGCTTCGATGCGCCATGGCCATATTGTTTCTTTAATTCTTAAGATGTTTACTTCTGCTTTATGCCTACTTTCTATGTGGGCTTCTTACCAATTAGGAGAAGGTTATTTTTACGTATCCTTAACAGTTGGGATAGCTCTTTTTACCTGGATGTTTTATACCGATCTAATGTTGTCAAAAGAATTAACCGATTATGAAAGAACATTTTTGGACTCTCTCGCAGAGTTCATCGAAGATTGATTAAGCTGATAGCACAGAAGGAAGCATAATAATGTCAAAAATTCGCCTACCGGCGGCTGTCTGCACCGCTGTTGCTGAAACTCTTGAAGGATCACACGAGTCTCTCAATGCACTGTTTGAGGCGGCAGGCGCACCTGGCACTCCTCCAGATCTTGCTCATCACTCAAAATGGAAAACTTGGTTACAGAAAGCAGGCAATGACCCTGAAGTAGATAGTCTACAAGTACTAGGAAATCTAATCGAAGAATTCATGGATTTACCTCCATCACCTAAAAAGAGCCCTTTTGGAGATTTTATTATATCGGACAAAAGCGATCCTGTTGAAGAATACGAGATCAAGAAAAAACGTCTTATAACCATTCTCGAAGAACACGGGTTTAGATACTTCAGAGGAGGTAAAGTTATACAAGAAGATCAAGAAGATCGTATTAACATTAACTTATCGGCACATCATAAACAAGAAGGGCTTAAACCTCGGCGTTTTTCAAGGTAGTTGTCGCCTGAGCATTTAAGCTGCTTGTTTTTCCTTCTCCGGGTTCAACTTAACGTCACCCACTTTCTCCCAGTTCCGCGTAGCTTTTGACCACCTTATTTGGTTCTTTCTTTTCATCTTGCGATAAAGCTCATCCCTCTTCGATAATATTTCTTCATCCAGACCTAAGTGCCTTTGCTCTGGGGTAACAAAGTTAATTCGACTATGCCGGTGCTCTGTGTTGTACCAAGTGACAAACTCTTTCACCCAAGTTCTTGCTTCATCGATTGATTTAAATCCCT
>NZ_LWFZ01000753.1:0-4065 GCF_001635225.1 Oleiphilus sp. HI0086 | reverse complement strand
AGCATACTAGACAAGGGAGTATTTAAGTGCAGACCAAACTACTATTTTTTATCACGCTCTGTGTACTGGTGTTACCAAATGTGAGTGCTGAGGTTTTTCGCTGGACTGACGCCAATGGGCAAGTTCATTTCAGTGATCACGCTCGAGCGCCTTCTGCTGCAAAAGAAGTCGAGATCGACACAAGCAAAATGAATATAACCAGTGAACTCAGCTCACCCGAGCAGCTTCAACGCCAGGCAGAAGATCTGGACGCATTACGCCAGCAAAAACTCGAACAATGGCAGAGTAAACGAAAGGATCAACCTACAAAGGACGATTGGTGTAATTGGGCACGATCTTATTTACAGACGATTGTAGGTCGTGTTGTTTTTCTCGATGACAATAATCAAGCTGTCAAGGTCTCTGAAAAAGAACGGAAGGAACGGGCCCAGAAATTAGCGAAAGATATAGAAAAACGATGCTAAAGCTAAGTTCCGTTGCGCTGACGTTCGCACTGATCTTTACGTCCTCGGTTCATAACGCACACGCCCAGATATACAAATATCAAGGTAGTGATGGTAAGTGGCACTATAGCGATAAAAAACCTGTTTCCAAGCAAACAAAAGTTGAGAGTATAAACTACCACAGCAAAACTAAGAAAACGCTTAAACCTCATCTCGTGCTTTCACACAGTGACAATGGAACTGACTTTATAGTTCACAACCCCTATTTTGCACCAATTCAAATATTCTTAAGTGTTGGCACGCATAAACTAAGCAAGCTTATTCCAGAAAATTCACAAGAAGCGGTATACCAAAGCCCGACCCGCATTTTTTCTGGCGAACATCGCTTCTACTATGTAATCGGCTCCCCTGACAGTCGTCATACACAAAGCCACTACTTACCACCATTCAAAAACTTTAAACCAATGAAAGTCACGCAAAGCTTCAAGGGCCGCTTTAGCCACAATTCGCAACCAAGCCTATATGCAATCGATATTGGTATGACAGTAGGAACCCAGATTAGCGCAGCGCGCGGTGGAGTCGTTATTTCGACAAAAGATGACTACGCCTCAGCTGGCGTTTCAAGCCCTTTTTTTATTGATAAAGCGAATGTCGTAAGAGTTCTTCACGATGATGGAACTTATGCGGTGTATGCACATTTACTCTTGGGCAGTATACGAGTGAAAGCTGGGGATAAAGTTAAGGCAGGTCAAATCTTGGCGCTCTCAGGGAACACGGGTTACTCCACAGGCCCACACCTACATTTTGTTATACGTAAAAATGACAAGGGGCGGAGCAAGTCTCTACCTTTCAAACTAATGCAAAAAGGAAGCCCACTTAAACCTGAGCAGGGCATGTGGTTGCTTCCAACTGGGCATTAAAATATTTACTTGATTCCTAGCTTACTTAGATCGCTGAGCTCTCGAGTTGCCATTTCTTCATTTAAGCGAGTAATCGTATATTTTGCTTGTTCTTGCTTCGCTTCTTCTTCCTTGTCTTTGAAGTAGACTTTAATTTCAAAACTATCCTGGGACTGAATAAGCGCCTCGGCTCTCACTAACTCGGTGTCTAGGCCTGGATACAAATCCAGCTTGCGCTTAACAATCTTTTTTATCTCGCCCTCTAAGCTTTTTAATGCATCCTTACTTGGGGCTGCGCCTTTCTGTTTACGTATAAAACGCTTCATTTTCAGCGCTCTATCAGCGCGAGAAAGCAAGGACATATTCCAGGCAACAACAAGCATATCTAGACGTGACTGTAATTCACTCGCACTGCCCGCTGAATAGAGTAGATCACCACTTATATCGACCAGCATTTGTGAAGTATTTTCTTGTTCCGACATAAGGCCTCTTATTGAAGGTAAGTAATATTCTTAAACTGCTTGCAGTATATCCCAGGCACCCAATGAGTGCATTAACTCTCAACAACACTACCTATATTGAACCGCAAGCCCGGCGATAAGCTGTCAATAGCGTTCACTAGTTGTTTTTGGCAAACTGGTCTCAAAATTAAACTATACGACAGTTAAAGATAACGTTAATATAAGTGCTATAAATACTGCTACTAGGGAAGCATTTCTTAAGGGAGCTCTTAAAGGAACTAAGGTAAGAATCATAGCATTTTCTGCCACAACGAATGACGTGGCTAAACTTTATCTTTAGTGAGCTGACTGTGATTATCACCATTATCCATACCCTTGAAGCGCTAGTTGTATTATTAATCGGCATCAAGTTTCTAAAGATTAGATCTTTATACAAAGAGGCTTACAGTCACAACTCTCTAGCAGCAACCAGTACCCCTGATTCCGTCCAGCAAACTAAGCACTCAAGAACAGTTGCCGCGCCAGGCAAGGCATCCAAGCCAAAGTCTTTTCTAAAAACGCTTCCCGAACCTGAAGTATTATTTTCAGTAGAAAATGAAAGCCTAAGTTCGAATGAAGCAACGAAACCTATCGCCAAAAAAGATTTACTAAATGATTATATCGATGACTTCTTTTTTGATGCGCCGTTACAAGAAAAGCCCGTAAATAAAGACGCTATTGTTCATAGCCATGTAAAAGATTCATCTAACGATGATGAGTTTATTACGATACAGGAAGAAAATGCTCAGGTAGTTAGAGCTATGGAATCATTGAAGAAGGAAATTGGACTAACAGTTTAAACCTACAGGGTAAACCGCTCAATGCCTTACAAGCACTCGCATAACCTAAGCAACACCTAGCATAGAAGCCCCTCATGCAAACCATTTAGCTAGTCTCTCCGGTGTTAGCAAGAAGCGATGCAATATTTTCTGGGTCATAGCAGCCACAAAAACAAAACATCTCATGTCAGTTTTTTTTACACATAAAGATCAACGATCTATAAGCACAAACTATAACAACCAAGCATTAATAGAATATATAAATAACGGCATAATTCCCGCTTACTTCAGTGAGTGCAAGAACGCACTAAAATTATTCTAAGGGAGTTTACACATGAAAAAACTAAAACCAGCATTAGTCGCTACAATGCTATGCGGCTCATCAGCAGCATTCGCTGTACCATTTAGCTATGACGCGATAGACGTTCCAGAAAGAATCCCTCAAGACGGAACAGCAGGTAACACCTACAGCTTTATCTTTAATACAGTTGGCGCCTCTGGAACCATCGCAGACCTAAATGTTTACATTGATATTGAACACACTTGGATGCAAGACCTAGATATCTTTATCACAAACACTTTTACAGGTACCGAAGTGCAGCTATTCGACCAGTATGGTGGCTCAGGTGATAACCTAGCTCAAGTCACTTTTGATGACGAAGCAGGAACTCATATAAGCACTGTCGCAGCGCCTTTTGGCCCAGGAACCTTCCAGGGCACTGAATTGCTTTCAGCATTTGATGGCGAGTCACTCAGCACTGTATGGCAACTTACCATCTTCGATAGATTAGCTGGCGACACAGGTACTCTTAATGCTTGGGGTATCAGTGGTGATACTGCCGACTCTGTGTCAGTAGCCGAGCCAGGTACTCTTGCTTTGCTTGGTCTTGGACTAGCAGGCCTTGGCTTTACTCGTAGAAGAGTTTAAGCATGATTTGCTGCCTCTGCATTAGAGGCAGCAACCTTCCGGCAAACATTGGTAGCTGGCCATTAATGTTGGCCGAATAAACCAGCTCTCAATAAGTAACGCTATACTTTACACCTCTACTTACTTAATCGCCAAGAGCAGTGCTTGTTCAGCCAAATCTTCAATTGATATTTCTCCATCCCGCTTATACCAGGTAGTCGTCCAGCTTAATGCTCCAGTTAAGAAACGACGTAAAATAAAAGTATCCGCCTTAATCTGCCCCTCTGCTTTAGCTTTATCTAAAGCACCTAACCATAGCTGCTCATATTCATCTCTAAGCTTAAGAATATCTCTTTGGTTTCCTTCGTTTAGGCTACGCCATTCATAGACTAGAACAGACATCGCATCCCCGGTAACACCCGTGATGGCTTCGATCTCACAAGTAATTAATGCAAGAACTTCTTCTTTGGCCGAACTTGCTGCAGCGAGTTTGGTACGCATCAGGTGCGTATTATAGATAATCACCTCTTCCATCAC
>NZ_LWFZ01000752.1:0-8671 GCF_001635225.1 Oleiphilus sp. HI0086 | reverse complement strand
CGGACTTACGACACCTCGCTCCTGTATGCCAACAACGTGTGTGTAGATCTGGGTGGTTGAAATATTGGAATGCCCCAACATTTCCTGAATTGCCCTAATGTCTGTTCCCGCTCGTAGTAGGTTGGTAGCAAAACTGTGCCTAAAGGTATGGCAGCCAGCCTTTTTATATATGTTAGCGAGCTTCAAAGCCTCTTTAATCTTCCGTTGAACCGCACGCTCACCTAAATGGTGACGGCGATAAATACCAGCTCGCGGGTCCTTCGAAAGCGAATTCGCCGGAAACACGTATTGCCATGCAGGGGCTGTTGCAGCATTCGGATACTTACGTGCCAAGGCACCCGGAAGATAGACCGCCCCATAGCCCTCTTCAAGATCTTTCGCGTGCAGCGCGAGTGCATAGTCTATTTGAACTTTTAAGGGCTCAATCAAGGACTTGGGAAGCAGCGTGCGCCGCCACTTTAGCCCCTTAGACTCACGCACTATTAGGCAGTTATTTGCAAAGTCGATGTCTTGAACCCGCAAACGAACCGCCTCCATGACCCTAAGGCCAGCCCCATACATCAGCTTTGTTAGCATAAGGTAAACGCCATCTAACTTACCTATTACCGCCAGCGCCTCGGCATGACTAAATACCGTAGGAATTGTTTGCGGCCGGTTGCTCAGCTTGAAATCAAGATCACCTAGCTCAATCTTCAAAAACTTATGGTACATAAAAACCAAGGCATTGAGCGCAGTCTTCTGCGTATTGACCCCGGCGCTCTGATCGAGCGCTAAAGAACTCAGAAACTGATCGACCTCGACAGCCCCCATTTCCTTGGGGTGCCTTTTGTTGTGAAAACGAATAAAACGTATTACCCAATGGCAATAGGTTTTCTCGGTCTTATAGGCCATTTGTTTACTACGAATAAATGCTCGAAACTGATCAATAAAGCGCACGGGCTTTTTAGGGAGAGGTAGTGGTATATCATCCATAAAACTAATCCTTTAGTTTAAGAGTGAGTCAAAATAGCTATGAAAAGCGACCTCCTGTCGTATATCTATAGCTACCGTTAAAATACGGTAAAAGCTATTTAAAAACAAATAATTATGAAGGCTTGTAATAAAAGGATAGGCGACACGAGTCGCACTTTGTAAATTGCAAAAACTTTGGACTTCATCGGACTCCAGAAATGATGTAGGATTCGTGTGATATAGAATTTTTTTAAAAAAGGATATACGACAAATGGATATACGACCTTATGTCGTAGATTCAAATGTTAGCTTTAAAGGTGCATATGCAGAAACAAAAAGGAGAAGAAATGAAGAGGATGTTTTTGGGATTCGGAATCCTAGCAATTTTGTCTGGTTGTGCTTCCAATCCACTTGAAAATCCAACTGCTCAATCTTGTGCAGAATATTACAAGGCCGGAGATAAACAAACCGCAGAGGCTGTATGCGGTAAAATTTCAAGCCGGGGTAATTCTGATGGCTATTATTACCTATCAAAGATTGAACACGATAAGGGCAATGAATTAAAAAGCTTGGGGCTACTTTATAATGCTCGCAGAGCCTATAGTTCCGAATACAAAAAGGCCGAAAATGAGCATCTAGAAAGAGCTCTCTCTGAAAAGAAAAATAAAAATTATGGTCAGGCAAAAGAGATTTTTGAGCTACTGGCCAGTCATAATAATGTCAGATCACAGAGAGAGCTAGGAAATATCTATTATTACGGGCTAGGTGTGGCCGCTAGTACAGATAAAGCCGTATTTTGGTTTAGAAAAGCCTCAACAGCCGGTGATCAATATAGCAAAAATTCTTTAAACACAATCTTTGCTGATGATTATAAAAAAGGCCTTAAGCTTTATGAGAGTAAAAAGTTTTCCGAAGCACTTCAAGTTTGGTTGCCGATTGCCAAAGAGGGGCATTACGATGCCCAAGGTTATCTCGGTGACATATATAGGTTGGGAAAACTTGGAACGCCTGATTATTCTGAGGCTGCAAAATGGTACAACTTAGCTGCAGATCAAGATGGCGCTTATGAAGCATATCAGTTAGCCCTTCTGCTAAAAGATGGTAAAGGGGTATCGAAGAACACGCGAGAAGCCTATAAATATTTTAAGAAAGCTGCTGATAACGGGAAATCAGACGCTTATTTTTACGTGGCTTATTTCTTAAGTGAAGGAGAGGGTGTTAGCAAGGATTTAACTGCGGCTAGGAGTTGGTACGAGAAAGCGCTCTCTGATAAACCCTCAAGTGCCGTTCAGAATAATTTAGCATTAATGTATCAGCGTGGCGAAGGAGGAGAAAAAGACTTAACGAAAGCTAAGGAGTTATTTAAGTTGGCCGCTGATTCTGGCAATGAGTATGCAGTAAACAATCTTAAAACATTGGAAAATATGCTAGCCATTCAGAAAAAACACCCGAATTCTCCGAAGCTATTTGGTATTCATCTCTACGGCGCTACCCGAGATGAAATGCGGTCAGCCATAAAAGAGGCAGGCGCTAGGCCTACTCGAGAGAAATATAGCTATTTTGCAGATAATTATAATTCCAGAAATATCATGCCTGGCTCAACAGAGATGTTAGTTTTCTATTCTCAAGAATCAGATGGAAATGATTATGGTTCATCAGGTGATTATTTGGCACAGATTCAGTATAAATTTCCATCTTCTAATAAGTGGTATATCGATGAAATAAAGGATTTATTATCACAAAAATATGGTTACCCCGATAATTCCTACGGCTCATCAAACTTAGGGGAAGTGACCCACTACTGGTATAAAGATGGTGTGACAATTAAATTAGAACGTGGATGGCCTAATCTGAATTTGTGGCTTTCTTATAACGTATCTGATTTCAAATACAAGATGGACGCGGAAATCGCAGCAGTAAAAAAAGCCAAAAAGATGAAGAAGTATGAAGGTTCTAGTTCCGCATTCTGACCTAGACAAAGCTAACAAAGCGCTGCTAGGGACAAACCTACGCTGCGCTACGGTTTGCCCCAGAGCGCGGCGTTAAGTCTCATAAAGGAAGGTTACTTTAGTGATAAGGATTTTAATATTATTTACCGCACTGATCGTATGCAGCGCAGCTAAAGCCGAAATGTCGGGCTTTGCGCCTCTTGATTTTTTACCTGATGTCGATAGAAATGGTATACGTGATGACATTGATAAACAAATAATTGATCTATATGAAAATGATAAACGCCGCATACACTTGGCTAGTCGCGCTGCTAAATTAATCCAAGAAATCGCGCAAAATGAAGATTCTCCAGATTATGTCCATACTTTGTATCTCGAGTTAGAATCGATCAAAGTTTGCTGGAAAACACTAACTAGCGAATATCTAGAAGTTACTCTTGATCCGTTAGTTTTAAACACTTATGCAGTTTTGTACCCTTATTTATCGGTCCTTGCTGAAGCTATCAGACTGCATGGATCGGCTCGCGATGAGATTATCAATACCGTCTTAAAGCAAAAATATTTCGAGTTTTGCTCATCATGATCAAACTTAACAAGTTTAGCCTGCATCGCCCAAGGACGCCTTGGGCTGGACTCGCTATCGCTCGCCGCAGCTAAAGGCGTTAGAATTTTTAGGCATCATCCACAAAAGGAAGTATTAGTGATTAAAAAAATACGAATATTAATTTTCATTGCTGTTTGTTCTGCTCTTTTACCAGCTTGCGCTCATTTTTCCTCAAGTTCTTTCCAAGAAGAATATGTTCAAGGTGATCAAACTACATTTAACACTGGTGATTCTGTATTTCTTAAGATTAATAGTTATGCCAATTGGTCTGACTATTCAACGGTTAACACGCTAGTTGCAGATGCACTCCAAGAAAGCTTTTCTAAAAAAGGTATAAAAGCAAAATTTCTCTCTGAGAAAGATGAGCTTCCTCAGAGTTATCTTGAAATTGTTTCTATTGTTGATAATACCGCAGGTGATGAAAGTCGTGACTTTGATCCCCTTTCGTATTTATCTGCAGTTTGGTGTGGCTTGTCAGTTTTTGTTCTACCTATGATTAGCACCGATTTCGATGTGCTCGTAAAAATTAACCGATTTGAAAATGGTCAAATTGTGTCTAGCCATTTGTATTCAAGTCATATGTATCAAATGGCTGGGTTTTCTATGATTCCATTTATGAGTTCGGACGATGTTGGAGACGATATTGCCTCTATAGTGGATAATGTTTCTCAGGATTATTTGGAGTTAAATTAAGATGATCAAGCTACTTTCAATAACAATACTCGCTAGCTTGCTTAGTTCGTGTGCCTCTAGCTATTTCAACGTCTCAAAGAATACCCCTAAAAGCGAGTCAGCAATCTTGTATACATACAGTGAAGGACAAAGGGCTGGAACAATTTATACAGTGTTACTTAAGTCAATTAATGGCGAAAAACTTTCTGGAAAGTCTAAACGATGGTTATATGTCAAACCCGGAGAGTATGAAATTGAGGTAACCAGTCACAAGTACAATGAAGGTGCATATATCGCAGGAGCTATTGCAGGAGGTGTTGCTGGCGGAGCCATGGGGGCAAGCGTTGATACTGGTGCCATTGTAGCAAGCTCTGAAGCATACGCAGAAATGGAGCGAACTAGAGTAGAAGATAATAATATCATCGCGCGGCTGGAAGCTGGGAATATATACGTGATCGATCCAGTTATTGAAAACAAGAAAATAAAGTATTTTGAAGTTAAAACGTACTAAATAAAGAAATTCTAACCAAGCGTTCAACCGGACTCGCCTTCGGCTCGCGCGGTTAACGCGGCGTTAAATGTTTTTTTGCCTTAAAGGTTAAGGCTCAATATTCGGCAAGGAATGCACGTTTCTAATCTGGCATCTTTCCGTTTAAATTTTTAGGGTAGGTGGTACGGTTTCCAACTGTTCCGCTCCGCTGTTTAAGCTTCTCAGGTACATTTTAATTTGTAGAGGTTTCGTTGGTGGTGTGTTCCTAGGGAATCCGGTAAAGTCATCAACTCATATATTTTAGTCGCAGGCAGGTACTCAAGTTTCGCCTTCGGCTACACAACGTGGCGTTTGGGTTGTTGGGTGTATCAAAACATCTAACCAGTACATCAAAGATCGCCCAAACAAGTTTGGGCTGGACCGTCGCGACGCGCCGGCCCTTTATGTAAGCGTTAAATGTTTTTTTGCCTTTAGGTTTAAGGCTCAATATTCGGCAAGGAGTGCTCAGTTCTAATCAAGCATTCCACCGTTTAAAATTTTAGGGTGTGTGGCACGGTTTCCAACTGTTCCGTTCTGCTGTTTAAGTTTCTCAGGTACATTTTAATTTGTAGAGGCTTCGTCGGTGGTGTGCTCCTAGGGAATCCGGTAAAGTCGCCATCTATGGTGTTTTTGTCTCAAGGCAAGCACTTAGGTTTTAACGTGGTGTTTGGTTTAGTTGGGTGTTCTAAAACATCTAACCAGTTCATCAAACATCACTCCGGCCACAAAGAGACGTGGCCTGCGTTGGACGCACGATAGAGCTGTGCGCCGTTTATAAAAGCGTTATGTCTTTGAAATGGCTGAAATTAATCCGCAGTGTTCTACAAATGGTTTGAAATCTCTATCGGTAAAAAGAAGCGGCACCTTATTATCTATACAAAAAGTCGCAATAATCACATCCGCTGTTTTCCTTATCGTAATGCCTCGCTTCCTCAGCAATCGATAATAGTCCGAACATTGCAATACCATCCTATGACCAAGCATTTCATATTGGTCTAGTTTCCCAAGTACAGACTTGGTTTTATTGTATTCTTTGTCGCTTTTTATGCCCTGCAATATCTCAAGCAAAATTAAATCGCCTAAAGCAACATTCCCCTTCATTAATTGCCTGTCTAACTCATCGGTATAGGGACTTACTACGCCGTTAAAATAATCAATCCAAACACTTGTGTCAGCAATAATCACTTATCGCCTCGCATTTCGTTTAAATCGCCTTCCCAGTGTATTTTCCCCCTTAAACTACGTACAGCTTGTTGTTCATTTAGCTTAATAAGCAACTTTAAGCCTTCTTCAACAGCATCTTTCTTTGTATGTAAGCCGCTTACCTTTAAAGCATTTGCCATTAGCTCGTCATCAATTACAATGTTGGTTCTCATAAAACACCTATGTGTATAACAAATTAACTAAATACACATTAGCACAATAAATAAACATAACCAAGCGTTCAACAAGGACTCCGTAACAATGTCACCTTTTTCGCGCTACGCGGCAAAAAAGCCGCCATTGTTACTACGCCTGTTAACGCGGCGTTATAACCTAAGGTAGATTATGGAAGACTTCCCGATTCAAGTAATTTCAGCTTCTAAGGCAACAATGAAAGGGGCAAGCGGTGATGTCTCGCTTGAAATTGAGCTGGCTCCGTTTGAACTGAAAATAGATGATTACTCTGAGTCCGTAAAAACCAGCATTAGGCTTGAGGGCATCAAGATACCTATAGCCTCTTCAGAGTTAGAAGGTAGAGAATTCTTATTCCCTACAAACCCTGAAGATGGTTACATCGACGGTTCGGTATATTTCTTTGCTGCTCATAGTCCCGTGGATGTTACAAAAATCACCTTTGGTAAAGCCGAATCAGGGAAGCTTTTGGCAACGATCGAATCTGAATGGATTTTAGAATTTGAACGTACTGGCTATAAGAATTTTAGTCATACTTTTGAGGTGGCAGTTGAGTTATAACAAGTACATGTTGCCTCAGCCACTGCGTGGCTTGGACGGTTTTTCCGCTCGTGCCTCGCTACAAAACCGCCGCAAATGTAAGCGTTATATTTCAGGGAGAATTCAGTGCACGATTTTGTAGGCCGATGGAAAATTAAGTCAATGACAACTTGGCCTCAAGACTACGTTGACCTCGATGAACCCGGTTATTTTGAGTTTACTGAAGATGGATTAGGCCAGTTCGTTTTTGGTGCTGTAAAAGGGTGGCTCGATGTTAGGGTATCTCACCGAACACCTTATCTTGAGTTTAGCTGGCAAGGCACTTGCGAGGGTGATGACCTTTGTGGTCGGGGTAAAATTGAATTTCCTACTCCTTTACAAGGTGACGGTGAAATTTATATTCATTGTGGTGACGAGTCAGGGTTCATCATTGAAAGAAAAATATAACCAGGCCAGCCAACATCGCCCACAAAGGGCCGTGGGCTGGACTCGCTTCGCTCGCCGTTGCTGGCGGCGTTAAAATTTCTAAGCAACGTACTCTCTGGCAGATATCGCTATGTCTGGAAATTGCTTTAGTATTTTTTTGTCAGCAGTCACTAGTTTGCAGTTTTGGCTCTTTGCCAAGCAAATAAACTCAGAGTCATAAGCAGAACAACCTGATTCATTTGCAGTATTTAATACTTCGAAAGAATTTACGGTATATTCATTGTCTTTGAGTAAATTCTCAGCTTGTTGTTGTATTTCTAAGGCATCCTCCATAGAAATAAGCTCTTTTCTAAGGTACAAAGCTAAGATGTTTCGTAACTCACTGCGCCATAATATAGGGGCAATCCAATCTGGGTCTTTCAATAGCAAGGCTTCTACGTATTCGCTATAGTCAGAGGGTAAATATAAGTAAGCTATTGTATTAGTGTCAGCTACAATCATTCTCTGCCTTCAGCTTTGGCTTTAGTTAAATCTTCCTCAGTAACTTTCAAACCTTTTAGTTTTTGCCTCATTGTTCGTGCATTCATTAAAAGTTGGTCTTTATCTATTTTTTGTGGTCTCAAAACCTTCTCTAGGCATACAATAAGCTCACTATTTATACTTCTGTGGTGTGCTTCAGCAGATTGTTTTAGCTGGCTGTATAAAATGTCTGGTATATTCTTCACTGTAATTGCGGGCATAAAAAACACTCATGGTTGCAATATGGTTTCATTATGGTTGCATAAATAAATGATTTTAACAAGCGCCTCCAACGGACAAATTTTTCTGTCACCACTTTTGCGCTGCGCGGCAAAACTGCCGCCAGCAAAATTTGCTCGTTGAGGCGGGCGTTAGGCAATAAAATGAATTTGGAATCTCACACTAAATATTTTCTTACCTTAGACGGTAAGGAATTAGAATTTGAGAACTTCTCCGAGACAAGAGAAGCACTGCGGAATGCGCTAAATTCGAAATCAGGAAAGATATTGCTGGCAGCTGACGATGGTTTAAGGCCTTGGTGGCAAAGATTCATTTTTGGTGCCAGAAACTATATTCGTGTTTACTTCGCTCTAGAATGGAGTGACGAAATATCTGGCCTCATATTTTATGATGAAAATGCTAGTGAATTTCGTGCTTTAAGTGATTCTCGAAATGAAAATATTTCAGTAGCTGATCGAAAGGAAATCTCTTTCGGAGAGAGTGAGCCACTGCACGAAAAGTACTGTATTGCTACAGATATTGCGAAGAGTTCAATTGTTGAGTTTCTAGAAAAAGAAGAGCGTCCTGAATGGCATAATTACGAATTTGTGCGATGATCTGCCTAACAAAAAGTTGGTGGTTCAGCCCCTGCGGGGCTTGGACGCTTTCAGCGCCCCACAACAAAAGCGTTGGTATGACTCCCCACGTCAAGAGGCCGGCACAAAATCCTGCCGGAACCTCGGCCAGAGCCTTTCTTTTTAATTAACATTCTTCCCGTTAGGGAAGCGTCAACGCATCAGATGAAGCAAGTAATTTCGACGGTGATCATGCTGGTATTCGTGGGTTGCTAACGCGACGCGTTAACCT
>NZ_LWFZ01000751.1:0-16097 GCF_001635225.1 Oleiphilus sp. HI0086 | reverse complement strand
AATGGTCGCCGAATTTTGTATCGTGACCGTGAAAAGTAAATACCAGGTTTGACAAGTTCAGGCTTGGAATATCGTAGTGCGTCGCGTACAAGACATGTCAGACCCGACGCTAATTGTTCTTCAAGTGCCTTAGGCTGCTGGATAATGGAAGATAATTTCGAAAACCTTAAAATTATGGTTATCGACGATAGTAAGACTATTCGTCGTACCGCAGAGACTCTGCTAAAAAAAGTTGGCTGTACCGTCATCACCGCTACAGATGGTTTTGATGCGCTCGCTAAGATAGCAGACTCCCACCCCGATATAATATTTGTTGATATCATGATGCCTAGGCTGGATGGTTATCAAACCTGTGCGCTGATAAAAAATAACAGTGCCTTCAAGTCTACCCCCGTCATAATGCTGTCCAGTAAGGATGGTCTTTTTGATAAGGCGAAAGGTCGTATCGTTGGGTCAGACCAATATTTAACCAAACCATTTAGTAAAGATGAATTATTGAATACTATTCGCACCCATATGCCGAATAGCCAAGTCAGCTAATTATTTCGGTTTACAAAGAGTAGTATTTTGCCAGGAGGAATTATGGCTCGCATTTTGATCGTGGACGACTCGCCTACAGAGATTCGTAAAATTTCAACCATTCTAGAAAGCAACAATCATGAGGTGATTACCGCTGATAATGGTGCTGATGGCGTTGCTGTTGCGAGAGCAGAACAACCTGACCTAATCCTGATGGATGTCGTGATGCCAGGTTTAAATGGTTTTCAGGCCACTCGACAATTAACTCGAGCAACTGAAACTGCTGAAATTCCGGTAATTATCGTGACAACAAAAGACCAGGAAACAGACCGGGTATGGGGTACACGCCAAGGCGCCAAAGGATATCTTGTAAAACCTGTGCCAGAAAGTAGCCTGATTCAAACTATCAACGAATTGCTGGGTTAGGGTATTAACAGAGCATGAGCGCATCTTCTGCCAAGCAAGCTAGCCCCTTTGATATTCTAGCTGACATCGTAAACCGTAGCGTTAAGTACGCTGCGGGGCTGCCTGCGCAAGACGAAGCTGTAGAGTTATGGAATGGTATCGGCTTTACGATTGCCAACACTCAGTTCGTTGCTCCAATGGGTTCAGTATCTGAAATCCTGCACCTACCCAAGTACACCTCTGTTCCAGGTGTACGAAACTGGATGCTTGGTGTAGCAAACGTACGTGGCCGTCTACTTCCAATCATGGATTTAGCCTTATTTTTTGATGTTGAATCCAGCTCCAAAAAGAGCAGAGATAAACGAGTCTTAATCGTCGAGCACGGTGAGATTCTTAGCGGCTTTGTCGTAGATAGCGTTCACGGCATGCAGTACTTTTCAGCTGATAGCTTTCAAAAGAATGCTAACTCACTATTAGAAAAGTCAATCCAGCCTTTTATAAAAGGCGCATTTGAAAAGAACAATAGTCAATGGAATGTATTTGATACCTTCACACTGACAAACAATAAAAAGTTTCTTGATGTTGCAGTCAGGTAGTAACGCTGCTCATCATTTGAAAGCAGTAAATTGAAAAACAAACACTAGATCGTACAAGGCCGGGAGCCAGGAAATGAAAATCATATCTGGAAAATTTAGCACAGACCAGAGCGCCAACTCACAAATTCTTTTAGTGGGCTCAGCGCTGATCGTGTTATTGATTTCGCTTTTAGTTGTTTCATATTTTATCACTAGAGACGGTAACTACGATGTCGAATATGCCAGTCACGCTAGTGATTTGCGCGTACTGTCTCAAGAGGTCGCAAAGAACGCAACTGAAGCTGCTGCCGGTAAAGAAGAGGCCTTTGATCAGTTGAAGAAGTCTAGAGATGACTTTGAAAACAAGCTACAGTTAATCAACCAAGGTAATGATGAAACCGGCTTGCCGCCATCAAACCTTGCTGATGACGCCGGTGTAACCGACCTGTGGAAAACAGTAAAAAGCAATGCTGACCGTATCCTGGAAAACAAGGAAACGGTTTTGACCCTGCACCAGATCGCTGAAACATTAAACGAAACCATTCCTCAGCTCCAGATTGAGTATGAAGACGTGGTCATGATTCTACTTGAGAACGATGCTCCCGCAGACCAGATCTCAGTTGCTGAACGCCAGTCTCTTCGTGCAGAACGTATTGTACGTAGTGTTAACAACATCCTTACGGGTGATGAAGATGCCGCTATTGCAGCCAACCGCTTCGGTGAAGATGCGACACTATTCGGACGTGTAATGAACTCCATGTTTGAAGGCAATGAGGCTATGCAGATTTCTCAGGTAACTGACGAAGATGCTATCTACGGCCTTGAAGCGATCGCCGAGCTCTTTGAGTTTGTCGACAGTAACGTTAAAGCGATACTTGAAACCTCTCCCGAACTATTCAAAGTACGTAACGCTGCTAACTCTATCTTCGAAAATTCTATCGCACTGAAAAAAGATACATCTACTCTATCGAACCAGTTCCAAAACCAGGCTGATGACCGCTTCTTTAACCCGAATACGGCTTATATCATTCTAGCGCTAATCATCATGTTGATTGTTTATGCTGGCTGGTACTTATACCGCGAATCTCAAAATCGTCTGCAAATGACGGAAGAACAGAACGAACAGAACCAAAACGCAATCTTACGTTTACTTGATGAACTTGCCGACCTTGCTGATGGTGACCTGACAACAGAAGCAACAGTAACCGAGGATTTCACGGGTGCAATTGCTGACTCGATTAACTTCGCGATCGACCAAATGCGTGGCTTGGTAAAAGCTATTCGTGATACCGCCTTACAGGTTGCTTCATCAGCCCAGGAAACACAGGGCACAGCGATGCAGCTGGCTGAATCTTCAGAGCATCAGGCGCAAGAAATTGCGGGTGCTTCTGCCGCGGTTAACGAAATGGCGGTGTCTATCGACCAAGTATCATCTAACGCTGCAGAGTCTACTTCGGTTGCGGAAAGATCGGTAACCATCGCGAAGAAAGGTGCTGAAGTGGTACAAAATACCATCCACGGCATGGACACTATTCGTGAGCAGATTCAAGAAACATCAAAACGTATCAAACGCTTGGGTGAATCATCTCAGGAAATCGGGGATATCGTATCCTTGATCAACGACATTGCCGACCAGACCAACATTCTATCTTTGAACGCTGCGATTCAGGCATCGATGGCTGGGGATGCAGGTCGAGGCTTCGCGGTTGTTGCCGACGAAGTACAGAGACTGGCGGAACGTTCTTCTGCTGCAACCAAGCAGATTGAAGCACTGGTTAAAACCACTCAGACAGATACCAACGAAGCGGTAATCTCGATGGAACACACCACGGCAGAAGTGGTACGAGGAGCTCGACTTGCACAAGATGCGGGTGTTGCCCTAGAAGAAATCGAAACAGTTTCGATGAGTCTTGCAGACTTGATCCAGAATATCTCTAACGCGTCACGTCAACAGTCATTGTCGGCGGGTCACATTTCTAACACGATGAACGTTATTCAAGAGATTACCTCTCAAACTTCATCAGGTACGACGGCAACAGCGAAATCTATCGGTAACCTTGCTGAAATGGCTAGTCAGCTTCGAGCATCGGTGTCAGGCTTTAAGCTTCCTGCCGACGAAGGTGACTCAGAGTATTCTGAGGGCAACGATGAAGGTATCGTGTAATAAAGCGAGCTGATTGGCTGTAGGTAGTCGCAATGGAAGCCCTACTGAATCCTGACGTAGCACAAGCATGCGAGTATCCGGGTAATGAGTCACGAATGAACTGGGAATCAACGCCTTTTCCTGTGCTAACTGATGCTCAGTTTCATCAGTGGCAAGCATTACTTGAAGATCGAACTGGGATGTACATCTCGTACTATCACCGGTCGCTTCTCCAATCGAATCTAATCATTCGAATGAGAGAGATTGCATGCGCTAGCTTTGACGACTACTACGCAAAAGTATGTGCCAAGCCAAGCGGCATCGTCGAGTGGAACACTTTGCTCGATAGAGTGATGGTTCAGGAGACACGTTTTTACCGAAATCCTGAGTCGATGGAGTTATTTTGCGAATATCTAACTGATCAAATTCGCAGAAAATCTCGAAACGAAGCGATAAACATATGGAGTGTAGGTTGCAGCTCCGGAGAAGAACCATATACCTTGGCGATGCTTTGCCAACAAATGCTTCTGAAAGAAAAAAGAGCGTTAAGTAACTTTGGTGTTACTGCAACAGATATAAGCCTTCCGGTACTTAGTAAAGCTAGAGAAGGTATATATAACGTTCGTAAGCTGGTGGACCTAGATCGCAGATTGGTTGACCAGTATTTTGAGCAACTCAGCCCCGATATATATCGAGTCGGTAGTGAGCTCAAACAAAAAGTCTGTTTCTCGATGGCGAATATGATTGATGTTGATAAAAGCCCTCTGAGAAACATGGATACGATATATTGCCAGAATGTTCTGATTTACTTCCGCAAGGAATTAAAACACAACATTCTGAATAGTCTGGTAGAAAGGCTGGCCCCTAAAGGGCTGCTCGTAATTGGACAAGGCGAAGCTGTCGATTGGCAAAATCCACATGTTGAGCGAGTTCAAAACAATCAGACTTTGGCGTTTATTCGTCGAAATTAACACACAAAAACAACGCATTTATAGATTGGAGAAGTTATGGGTAATAACCATGACTACATAGCCTTAGACTGGGTTAAAGGCGAAATTAAACAAACATTGTCCCAAGCTCAAATAGCGTTGGAGGCTTATGTCGAGAACAAAGAAGACACGCCTCAAATTACCTTCTGCTTGAATTATATTCATCAAGTTCACGGTACGCTTCAAATGGTAGAGTTCTACGGCGCTGCTTTACTCGCCGAAGAAATGGAGAAACTATGCCAGGCATTGATTGAAGACAAGGTCGCCAGTGTACAGGAAGCTCTAGAAGTCTTAATGGACTCTTTGCTGCAACTTGAGAACTATCTGGAGCATATACAAAAAGGGCAGCGTGACTTGCCTGTGGTACTGCTTCCAATATTAAATGATCTTCGTGCTCTGCAGGGCCAGCCTTTATTATCTGACACCTCCTTATTTACGCCTGACTTATCTGCGGCGGCGATAACACCCGACATTGCGCACAATCAGCGTATGCAGGACGAACAAGTTATTGCCAACTTGCGTAAACTTCGACAGATGTTTCAGTTCTCTCTTGCTGGCGTCATTAGAAATCAGGATCTTGCTGAAAACTTTTCCTACCTTTATAAAGTCGTATCTCGTCTCGAGAAATTTTGCCAGGGAACACCCATTGGAAAAATCTGGTGGGTAGCCGTTGGTTTCCTCGATGCTATTCGAGGCGATGAAGAAGGTATCAGCTCTGCAACAAAGCAACTCTTGCGTGAGCTCGATCACCAAATAAAACTGATGATCGATGAACCGCAGACCATTCTAGCGAAGCCTTTACCGACGGACTTACTAAAGAATTTACTGTATTACGTTGCAAAAAGTGCAATTGACAGTCAGCGCATCCAAGAACTAAAAGCGTCCTTTAGCTTGGCTCAAGCCTTACCAAGCGAACAAGAAGTTGATGCCGAGCGTGAGAAACTGCATCGTCCAGGCGCTGAAACAATGAGCTCAGTTGTTGAGGTCTTAAGTGAAGAACTCAGCCACGTCAAAGAACAGCTAGATCTATACGTTCGCGATGACGATAAAGACAATACTCAGCTGCTTGAGCTAGTACCTCAATTAACTCAAATTGCTAATACCATGGCTGTTCTGGGCTTAGGTGTAGCCCGCAAGCTGGTGCTAGAGCAAATTAGCCGCATAGAAGAAATCGCTGAAAGCAGTGAACCAGCTAGCGACCAAGTATTAATGGATATGGCAGGTGCCCTGCTATATGTCGAAGCTAATCTGAGCTCACTCAGCGATGCGAGAGAACAGAGTGAAGAAGAGCAAAACGAATTTGTTGTACCCGCTGAACACTTCGAAAGTGCGCATAATGCCGTTATCTATGAATCACGAAATGGCTTGGAACAAGCAAAAAACAGCATCGTAAACTTTATAGCATCTCAGTGGGATCACGCCGAGATAGAGGATGTCCCAGACCTCTTAGACAGTATTCGCGGTGGCTTACAAATCATCCCGCTTACACAGGCGGCAAAGCTTCTTGAGTCTTGCAGCACCTATATTCGTGACTCCTTATTAAGCGATAAGCATATTCCTGACTGGCAACAACTGGATCGTCTCGCCGATGCGATTACCAGTATTGAGTATTATATGGAGCGCCTCTCAGAAGGGGCTCAAGACAATGACGGTATACTTAAGGTTGCCGAAGAGAGCGTCTCTAAACTTGGCTTTCCGACTCACGAAACCACAGAAGAGTCTAGCCCTGTCCTATCTCAACACCATATCTCTGATGTGGCTTCGGAATCACCCGATTCGATTGAGAAAGAAAGTGATGAAGGACTCATTGACGAAGATATTCTAGAAATATTTATGGAAGAAGTTGCCGAAGTCATGGACGAGATCCAGGTGGCTATGGCACAGCTTCGAGCAACACCTGAAGATCAAGCCGCCCTGCAAAACCTCCGCAGAGCCTTCCATACGCTCAAAGGCAGTGGCCGCCTGGTTGGCGCAAAAGTCATTGCTGAAATTGCATGGCCGATAGAGAACTTACTAAATAAACATCTCGATGCTGCAATGAGCCTAGAAATGGAAGTCTTCGACCTCCTCGATTCAGTTATTGAAAAGCTTCCTGAACTAACCGAAGATTTTTCCCAGCAGCGTGAATCAACACAGTACGAGCATCTAATAAGCCGCGCTGATATGTTGTCGGGCAACGAAACTCGTGTTGTCCATAAAACAATGTCCCCTGCAACATCGAAGTCTTCAGCAGAAGAGCAAACTGGGTCCGAAGCTACAGAGACTCAGTCAGCGTCAGAACCAGCACTACCTTCTGACAGCCTTGAACCAGAAACTGAGTCAAGCCCGGAAACAAACAATGAAGCTGCTGCTGAAGCAGAGCAAGAAGAGGACATCCAGGATTCCTGGGACGATGATGAAGACGATCTAATCGATGATGAAATCCTCGAGATTTTTATCGAAGAGGCCGGCGAAGTACTAGAAGCAATCGATACTCACTTGCCAACCTATCTGGCTGCTCATGACGACCAGGATTCACTAACCGAGCTTCGTCGAGCCTTCCATACCCTGAAAGGCAGCGGACGAATGGTTAACGCCAACATCATTGGCGAAGCCGCTTGGGCAATCGAAAATCTTCTGAACCGCATTATTGATGGTTCGGTAATGATGAATGAAAGCATTGCCGAGCTTATCCAATTAGTCGTCGATAATATTCCCAAACTAATTGAGTGCTTTGAAAAAAGACAACGCCCAGACTTTGATCTAAAGCGCGTTGAGAATCACGCTGCAGCCTTGGTTGCCGGTGATTTTGTTAAGCCTCTAGGTAGCTTACAACGATCCTCGCAAGAAACATCCGCAGCAAGTGGTGCGACAGAGGCTCCGAGCGCAGAACAAGGTACAGTTGGAATCGACGATACGCTACTCGATATATTCAGAAACGAGGCCACTTCTCATGTCGCAACTGTCCTAGAATTTGTTGATCGTGCAGCGAATGACAGTATCGATATTGATGATGATTTATCTAGAGCGCTTCATACACTCAAAGGCAGTGCAAACACAGCTAATATAAGACCGATTGCGGAGATCGCAGTACCCGTTGAACAATTTATCAAGGAAGCACGTGCTAATAACATTCAGGCTGATCAAGATATAGCCTCGATGTTATCGGATGCTATGCATTTTATTCAACAAGGCATCTCACAACTTGATAACAATCCCGATGGGCAACTTTCAGGTACGGATGAGTTTCTCTCTGGCCTTAAATCACTCCAGTCCAAAGTATTTAGCGCACAAAGTGATGAACTCCAGTCGCTTGAAGAAGCCTCACAAGATCCGCAGATTATCAATATCTTCCTCACCGAAGGTCTGGATATATTGCTGGATGCTGAAAGTATTCTTAACCAATGGGAACACAGCCCTGTATCCGTTAACGAGCTAACTAAACTTTACGGCGAAGTAAAAACACTCCACCGAGGCGCCAAGGTTGCCGGGCTTGAAAACATTGCAGAACTCTGTGAATGCCTGGAAAGCTGCTACGGCAGTATTGATATCGAAAATGATAGACCTAGCCCGGTTTTTGTTAATGATATCAAACGTGGTCACGAAGCATTGATCGATATGATGGATCAACTAGCAGCGGGTTTAACTCTAAACCTTGATAACAAGCTGCTTGCGGAATTACGCGAACATATTGCTGACCATAGCCATGTTATTGAAGATAGTCCGGTAGAAAGTCAAAGTGTATCAACTCAAGAAGATAGCTTAAACGAGAAGCTCGACCAGCTAGAGAAAGAGTTGGATGACGTATTACCTACCTACTCCGCTACCACAGATGAAGTGGAGGAAGAAGCAAGCGTTGAACTCGACGATGAAGCCATTATGGATGCCGATTTGGCTGAAATATTCCTCGAGGAAGCTAATGAGCTAGTCAATGGAATCAACCCTGCACTAGACAAACTTAAACAACAACCAGGTAATGAACACGTTATCCTGCAATTACAACGAGACATGCATACACTCAAAGGTGGTGCACGTTTGGCAGGCTTCGAAGCGGTTGGCGATTTAAGTGATATCCTTGAGAAACTATTTGAAAAACTAATCGATTACAAAGCTGATGCCTCCAGCCTGATGTTATCGCTACTTGAAGAGTCTTCGCAGGCTCTAGAAGCAATGCTTAAGTCTATCCAGGCTTTGCAACCTTGCCAGCCTCAAGATGAGCTGGTCACGAATATCACTTCAATTGTTGATGATTTGCGTGTTAACACCCCACTTGTTGAAGAAGATATCGCTCCAGAAAATGAACAGCCCTCTGAATCACAAACGACAAGTCCTAGCCAGGTCTTATTAGACTTGGATCCGGAATTAGCCGAGATATTTTTAGAAGAAGCCCAAGAAATAATCGACAGTTCTGGCGAACTATTGCACCAATGGGAATCCGACGTCTTTAATATCGAGGTTGTTGGCGAGCTACAGCGTGAATTGCACACCCTTAAAGGCGGTGCTCGAATGGCCGAAATCAACCCTATTGGTGATCTTGCACACGAACTGGAAACCTTATTCGAGTCTATTGTTAATAAGCAGCTTGATGCGACACAAGACATGACGGCTCTTTGCTTAAGCTGTCATGATGCCTTAGCTAATATGGTTGAAGCGGTTCAACAAGGTTCAGCTATCAATGGCGCAGATGAACTTCTCAATAAGATCAAGCAAGTCACCACTGGCTCACCAGTAGAGACTTCTGAGCCAGAAGAACTTGAAATCACAAGCCCTGTTGAAACACCGGTTGAAGAGCCTGAAAGCATTGAAGTCAGTGCGCCTACAACCATAGATGAAGATGATCTTGAAGCAGACCTACTTCCCTTATTTATAGACGAAAGCAAGGATATTCTTTCTGCTGCTGCCGAGTATTTGGAGCACTGGCGCGAGGATGAAGACTTCATCGAAGGTATTGTTGAGTTACAAAGGGAAATGCATACCCTGAAAGGGGGAGCGAGACTTGCTGACGTTGACCCGATCGGCGACTTAGCTGAAGCCGTCAACACTCGTTTAGAGCAGATGATAGACGGTCAACTAAATGACCCTGAAGGCTTGTACCATGCAATCGCTAAAGCATACCAAGAATTCACCGAAATGCTTGAATGCTTGATTCACGGAGAAGAATTAAAGCCTGCGCCTGAATTAATTGCTGAAGTGAATAAAGCGGGACTTAAAAGCGAAGTATCCAGTCCTTCCGAAACCGCAGCACCTATCGCAACATCTACGCTAGCACAAGCATTAGGCGACGATGTCGACCTAGAAGTGTTGGAGCTATTTGTCGAAGAAGCGCGCGAGCTAATCGAAGCGCTAGAAGAACAAATTTCCGAGTGGTCTAAGTCACCAAAAGAAGAAACGCCAAATTTAGAAATTCAACGCATACTTCATACCTTGAAGGGTGGAGCCAGACTTTCAAATTTGGCTAAATTAGCTGATGAGAGTCATGACTTGGAATCTCGTTTGCTCAAAGCTCAATCAAATAAGGAAGCATTTGAAGGAGCCCTTAAGGATTCTGTACTTAAGAGCCAGGATGAACTCCTGAAACTTGTCGATGAACTAGAAGCTCTAGCTTCAGGTGACGCACTAACTGAAGAACATGCAACACCTTCTAACACTAGCGAAACACCTAAAGCTGAACCAAGCAAAGCAGCCACGCCAAGTAAATCTATCGCTGCTGAAGAAACCGTCAAAGCAGCAAGACAAGCACCTGCGAAGAAAACCAAAACCTCTGACAAGCAAACACCAGCCGAGAATATTCAAGCAGTCCAAAAAGTGGCACCTCAAGAAACGATCCGTGTTTCTGCCAGCCTACTCGACTCCCTGGTTAACCTTGCAGGTGAGACCAGTATCTCGCGCGGTCGCTTGGAACAACAAATTAGTGACTTTGGCTTCACGCTGGAAGAAATGTCGGCAACCATTGAACGTCTACGTGAACAGCTTCGTCGTATGGATATGGAAACCGAAGCTCAAGTACTGTTCAGAGCCGAAAAAGAAGGTCTGAAAGCTCCCGACTATGAAGACTTCGATCCGCTTGAAATGGACAGATACTCTTCGATTCAGCAGCTTTCGCGAGCCTTAACGGAGTCAACATCAGACCTTCAGGACCTTCGAGATACCTTGTCTGACCGTTCACGAGATGCCGAGACTTTATTATTACAGCAATCCCGTATTAACTCAGAACTGCAAGAAGGCTTGATGAAAACACGGATGATACCGTTTTCATCAATTGTTCCAAGACTACGCCGTATCGTTCGCCAAATTGGTGGCGAGCTAGGTAAGCAAGTCGATTTTGATGCACTGAATACCGAAGGTGAAATGGATCGTTCCGTATTGGAAAGAATGGTCGCTCCGCTTGAACACATGTTACGTAACGCCCTCGATCATGGTATTGAAACTGTTAACGAGCGTAAAAAAGCTGGCAAACCAGAGAGTGGCACAATCACACTCTCTCTAATGCGTGAAGGCGGAAATATTGTCTTGAAGATGAAGGACGATGGCGCTGGAATTAACGACAAAGTTGTTCTAGATAAAGCGATAAAACAAGGGCTTGTACCCAAAAACACGAAACCTAGCCGCCATGAAATTATGCAATTTATCATGCACCAGGGTTTCAGTACGGCAGAAAAAGTGACGCAGATTTCCGGTCGAGGTGTCGGCATGGACGTTGTAGCCAGTGAAATCAAGCAAATGGGCGGCAGCATTGAAATCAATTCTGAGTTTGGTCACGGTACCGAGTTTGCTATTCGTCTACCCTTTACGGTATCCGTTAACCGAGCGCTGATGGTAAACATTGGTGAAGACTTCTATGCCATTCCTCTGAATACTATTGAAGGTATTGTTCGAGTCAGCCCTTATGAGCTGGAAGAATACTATAAACCTGATGCACCAATGTATGAATACGCTGGTCGCGAGTATCAGCTACAGTACCTAGGTAAACTACTACACAGCAGTCATCACCCTAAATTGCAGGGGCAACCACTACCGCTACCCGTCATTCTGGTTAGAGGAAGTGACAAGCCTATGGCGCTACAGGTTGATAGCTTGATGGGCAGCCGTGAGATCGTTGTAAAAAGTCTTGGGCCTCAATTTGCCAATGTTCATGGAGCTTCTGGAGCAACTATTCTCGGTGACGGTAGCGTTGTCGTGATTCTTGACCTTCCTGCGCTCATTCGAGACGACATGGCAGGCATACTCGATTCTCTAAGTTCTAATGAAGATAACATTATTAAAGAGAAGCAAACGAAGACTGTCATGGTGGTCGATGACTCGGTTACTGTTAGGAAGGTTACCACGCGCTTGCTTGAACGAAATGGCTACGAAGTTATTACCGCGAAGGATGGTGTTGACGCTATAGCAACACTACAAGATCATAAACCTGATGTAATGCTTCTCGATATCGAAATGCCACGTATGGACGGTTTTGAGGTTGCAACACTGGTACGGCATGACGAACGCTTGAAAGATGTGCCAATCATCATGATTACCTCCCGAACCGGCCAAAAGCACAAAGAACGGGCACTTTCTATCGGTGTGAATGAATATCTTGGTAAGCCTTTCCAGGAACATGATTTACTGGAAAATATTGAGCGGTTCATTGGCTAAATGAATGTGCCGGAAGCGAGACCTAAGATCGGTGTCATATCGGATTGTGCCTTACAAAGGCACGTTCTGAGCAAAGCACTCAACGCTTTTGGCTTAAACCCTGTTATCAGTTGTGAGCCCGATATGCTTGCACAGCAACAAAGTGAAAAACTCGATCAGATCCAATGCTGGATTTTAGCTTTGCAAGAAGATACTTTTGAGTCGGTAGCGTTAGATGACATCATTGACCAAGCAGACAATATTCCTGTGCTCTTTGGTTTGGATAAAGCCCCAGGAAAACACGATGAGCAATATATTTCGTGGGAACGACGACTAGTCAGTAAACTAGAAGAGCATCTTGGTTGCATTGATATTCTAGAATCAGAAGACTCTATACTCGCTCTAGACTCCCAGGCCACCAATCACGTCGCAATAGATAAAGCTCAGTCTAAGCCCGTTTTCAGCCAGCCTTCAGACATCGAAAAGGCACCCAGACTGTCTCATCCGCCATCTAAAGACGTTTGGGTTCTAGCAGCCTCACTCGGTGGTCCTGCAGCGGTGAAAGAGTTCCTGGATGAAATTCCATCTACGATCAGAGCCGGCTTTCTTTATGCTCAGCATGTCGATGCCCACTTCTCGGGCGTACTAACACGCGTCTTAGGCCGTCATTCAATGCTCGACCTAAAGCCTATAACCGACTGCTGTTTAGTTAAAGATGGCGAAGTTCTCGTCGTTCCTGTCGACAATGAAGTCTGCTTTTCATCTAATGGTGTCTCAATTAGAGACAATGAATGGGAAGGACCCTATGGTCCATCAATTGACCATTTATTAAGAAATCTGTTTGCGCATTATGGAAAACGTTGCCATGTGATCGTATTTAGCGGCATGGGGAATGACGGCTCGTTGATGGCACCTACGATGCATAAGCAAGGCTGCTCAGTATGGACTCAAGCACCAGATGGGTGTGCGAATGGCTCGATGCCGCAATCTGTGATTGATCTTGAATGCAGTGCATACACCGCATCTCCAAAAGACCTGGCTCGAGCATTAATTAATAAAGTTGGCTGCTACAGTGCACCTGACGCCAGTGCTAGCAATTTAGAAACAAACAAAGGAGTTTAATTGTGTCGGATGCTCAAAGTGTTATCTCTAGCCTATATCTACCGGTTAGTAATACCCAGCTCTTATTACCTAACGTTAGCGTCGCTGAAGTAGTAGGCTATCAAGCGCCTGAAAACCGCGATACTAAGCCAGATTACTTTCTAGGTCTTGTATCCTGGCGTGGAATCAATATTCCTTTATTATCGTATGAAATCGCCAATGGGCTCTCAGCAGCCAAGGTCACACCCAACTCCAGAATTGCGGTAGTCAATACTATTGGTAAACACCAAAAAGACTTACCTTTTTTTGCTATTGTGACGCAAGGTATCCCCCGACTTGTAAAAGTAGGGAATGAGATATCTCAACAGTCTGACCGTAAGCCAGGAAAAGCTGACTCAGCAATGATCACACTGGATGGTGAAGAAGCTGTAATTCCAAATATTGAATACCTCGAATCATTAGCCTACGAGAACCTATGACTAAAGCAAAAGAGCACCTAAATAATGCTGCACTCTCCGGGCTGCTATTTTTCTGTGTGTTCTTTGCTATTAGCTTGTTTCTTAACGACCAAATAGCACAGAGTGTCCTATTTTTCATCTGCGCGCCTTGCTTTACAAAGGCTTTCTTCACTGCTCATCTTTCATCGCCCTCAAGAAAAAAACAACTCTTGATAGCCTGCACCGCACTGTGGGTCTGCATTGATATAACGCTAGTCAGCCATAGCCTTAGTGAATTCTCATTAGTTTTATATTGGCTGTTCCCTTTGGCAGCAGCAACGCTTATTTTAATTGGGGTAAAGTTTGGCTCGATTTTGTCATTGAGTGCGCTATGCCTCAGCTTCCCACTAACACCTGAAAACAACAGTAGCTCATTTTTCTTTCAGGCTTTATCGTTTGCATTATTTCTTAGCTTATTCTCGGTATTACTTACTTACCTTACCAAGCTAGAGAAAGATCTAAAACTCGCCACTAGAACTGACCCTTTAACCGGTTGCACAAGTATTCCTTATTTCAAACACAAACTAAAATCTGCCACCGAACTTCAACGACGCTATAAGGATCAGGTCACCTGCTTAAGCCTTAGCAGCGAATGTATGATTAAAAAGTATCGCGATCACGAACAGTGGCTAGTGGAAGTATCGCAGATTTGCCAAAGCCGGATACGCCAAACTGACGTAATCTGTAACTACACCAACAAACGCTTTCTAATTCTTTTACCTAATACAGATCTTGATAATGCCCATAACTTAGGCAAAGACTTAATACAGGCTTGTGAAGCTTACAAGTTTAGCTACCTTGCCAAACAAGATGAACCAGCTAAATTCCACTATGAGCTTTCAAGCTATTCCGATAATGACGACTGGGAAAGTTGGCTCAGTCAACTAACTCGGTGATCAATTAAGCTTATTCCTTAACTTTTTTACCAATTCCCAAGCAATTTAAGAATTAGTAGCTAAAATAAATAAAACGTAAGCACGAAACTGGCTCAGGTTTTTTCATTCAATGCCGATAATAGCATTGATATGGTTGCACTGATGAACATGGCAAGAACAAGCAAAACGTCATTTATCCCAGTGCCGAAACTTTAGGTTTTAACACCCGTTAAAACTATGTTTGATGAAACCAGTGATTACCAGCTCTAATAAAACAATGAGCAGGTAACTAACTCGACCAGATAAGTAACAAACAATAATTTTTGGAATGCCGATACTTTTGAATAAAAAGGCATCTTCAGATAACGCAACAAGTATATTCAGGTAAGGTTATGTTTGGATTAAATAAGAATGCATTGAAAGTAAATGAAGTTGCGATCGACAAAGTCGAGCTACAGTCATTAGAGCAAAAAGCGGCACTGCTTGATCAGTTTTTTAGTCAAGACCCTGCCTCCCAGATTCAAGAGCTCGCAGCTAGCGTTAACGAGAAGCTACAAGGCGGCTCAGACTTTGCAAGCGGTATTGAAGGCAGTTGCCAAGGCATGGAGTCTCTCGTAGGCGAAGGTCTGGCGATACACTCTTCTGCACAACAAGCCAGTGACGCGACCAACCAGGCATCTGATACATCCAAACAATGTAGCGCCGACATGAGACAGCTTGCAGATAACCTGGAAACCTCATCTCGATACATCTCTGAATTTACATCTTTGCTGGAAAGCTTGGATGAAAGTAATAAAACGATTAGTAAATTACTTGAGTCGATCAAAGCCATTGCCGACCAAACTAACTTGCTAGCACTCAACGCTGCGATCGAAGCAGCGCGAGCTGGCGAACACGGTCGAGGCTTTGCGGTTGTTGCCGATGAAGTACGACAGCTTGCAAACACCTCAAATGAGTCAGCAGAAGAAATCCAGGGTGAGATCACCAAGATCACCGAAATATCGAACTCGGTTATCTCGAAGCAGCAAGAAGTTGCTGAAGTCGTGAGTAGCAGCGTAACAATTGCTAATGAAACCATGAGTAATCTAGGTGGTTTGGAAGAAGTTGCTAGCAATAGTGCTGACGTAGTTAACACCCTTACTTCCAGCCTAAGCACTCAAGCTGATCAAACAGAACAAATTAAGAACGCACTGCAAGGTGCGATTGAAGGCGCATCAATCAACGCTAGCTGCGAGCTCTTGAATCTGGGAGGCAGGGTCTTGACTAAAAAACTGATCAAGCAGTGCCGCTTTTTGCTCTAATGACTGTAGCTCGACTTTGTCGATCGCAACTTCATTTACTTTCAATGCATTCTTATTTAATCCAAACATAACCTTACCTGAATATACTTGTTGCGTTAT
>NZ_LWFZ01000750.1:0-14919 GCF_001635225.1 Oleiphilus sp. HI0086 | reverse complement strand
GGTTGATTTCAACATGATGGGTCAGTACACACCTTATTACTTTATGGATACCACACAGCCTCCGTAGTTATCCGAAGCTTATGGCATATATTTTTTGTTTTCCTTAGCTTCAGTATAGCCAGCTCACAAAGACTAAGCACCTGAAAATACTAAATTTCTATTTCGTATATTATTTTTTCAATCAGTTACATAAATCTTAAGGGGAAAATTCGAAGAGCTGGAACTTAAGACTATACTCAACATAACGTGGAAAATTTAATACTTATCACCAGTCAATAAACGAGTACAAGAGTTCTATGCTTAAGCTTCAGTTCAGGGATCGCCGAAGAGAGTCCGTATGGTTAGTTGATCAGAATTTTACGATCGGTAAAGCTGCGGACAACAGCCTAATGATAAACGAGAAAGATATTCTCGACCATCATATCCAAATTACCAACACACAAGAAAAACTGAGCCTAAATAATGTCTCGTCGAGCTCAAACGTGTTACTCAATGATAAGCCTGTCGCGACGAATACAAGCCTCAAAGCTGGAGACGTCATCACCATTGGCTCTATTGAACTGGAACTAATCGACCCAAAGTCTGTGAATGAACAGAGCAATGCAGGTTCCACGACAAACTACTCTGCGGGTTGGTCTATCTACTCTAGCGCAAGCTGGCTAGACCAAAGCCGTTTTGTCATCAATAAACGCGTCGTTATTGGTCGAGACCCAAGCTGCGACATAACGCTACCTCTGGAACACCTTTCCAGAAAGCACGTAGCATTAGAAGTTAAAAGTGGCCAGCTATACATGGAAGATCTCGACTCCTCCAACGGCACCTTTTTAAATGGTAGACAAGTAAAACAATCAGCTGTTAAAAATGGCGACAAAATCAAGCTGGACGTATTAACCTTCGAAGTAAACGGACCGGCTCACGACCCCAACAAAACGATTATTCGCAGTGCGTCTGACAGCACCCCGCCAAGCACTGAAAAGACATCCAGCTCGCGCTTGTCGACAAAGATAGAACAACCCGAAAAGAAGCCAGTTAAGAAACCGGCACCAAAACAGACAGCAAAACCGAAACCCAAAGCCGCAAAGAAACGATTGGCTTCGAACGGCAAACAAGAATGGATATCGGGAGATAGTAAACCCACGAATAAAAACAAGAGCAGCTCAATGACAGGAATCATCATTGCTTCGATCATTGCTATTGCCGCTATCACTGCATTTATTTACTTTCAGTGATAAGAGCTCGTCATCTATAGAGGGCCTTGAAAGTTGCTATAAATCTTGCTGTAAAGATTGTAGCAACTTCGTCATTGCATCCCGAAGCTCATCCACAACCATTTCATCGTAATCTATTTTGATCCAGCGTTGGTGCTTATCCGAAGGATGAAGCAACCAACAAGCATATTCTAGACTTGAGCAACCGGCGCCAATAAAAGGATCTAACCCGGCAACCTGTAAGCTTGTTGCACTTAGCATCGGGGCACCATCTTGATAGCTCTTTTCCTGAAGGGTCACTCCACCTTTCACCACACCAAGGTGATACACCAAACCTTCTTTTACTCCGTTTTTTTTGATCCTAGAGCCTGTATAGGGATGCGCATTCAAGAGACTATTTATCTGCATGCTTAGCGCTTCAACCGGATCCTGTGTTAAATATAAGGCTTGCAGTGATTTTATATAGCCGTCTCTTTGGGGCAATTCCACCATTTCTATAGACGTTTTGTTTTTTTGTCCTGAGCCCTCAAGGCTTTTCTCTGCCTCTTCAGCTTCTGTTATCAAGCGCAAAGCTTGCTCATAGAACTGCCCCTGACTACCTGAACTAATAACATAGCGTTCAAGCACCTGACGCGCACTGTGAAACTCTTGTTTGCGGATTTTAACCAAACCCTCGAAATAATGAGACTCAAGCGGTTGCGGCACGTCTAACTTACGCATAAGTACTAGCTGACTCGTCGCATGCTCCCAGTTCCCATTTTCCACCGACTCCTTTAAGGCCAACAAAAGACGCTCGACCTCATGCTCTGGCGGCAAACCTGAGCTATTTACAATCCCTACCTGCAAGCATAAAAATAAAAACAAACATAAGTTTCTCATTGATGACCCTGTCAAAGCATACAAGTTTATTGTCACGCATAGATAGCATAGCAAAGATCGAGATCCTTAGTGTCTACCACCAAGCAAATCTTTGTTTTTAACGCAATGAAAAACGGTTCAGGGGACGAGTACAAGAGCAAAAACACTCTCAAGCTTTTGCAAAAGCTGACTAAAGCAGAAAAGATGCAGAGACTAGGAAGTAAGCTAAACTACGAAGCGCATACGAGGCGTGCCTCGTCCAACATAGCGTGTACAACTTTATCAGACATAACCTTATCACTAGGGTCCGAACTGTCACTTTCAGGCCCAACCGTAATAATACTATCGTCTTCTACAAGCTCCTCAATAGAGGCCATTTCAGTTAACACAGGTAAGTTATCTGGTTCCGCTACGCCCTCATCAAGAATGACTGGCGTGATTTTGGTCTGTGATTCAACAACAATCACCTCATCACTCTCACTCTCGGGCACTAGCTGGTCAAGCCCTTTCGACGATGCAAGTGATTGAACGGTAGGCAGATCTTCAGGTTCAAGCGTCTCTTTAGCTGACGACACTTCTTGCTCAATTGGACGCTTATACGCCTGAATATCAACCTGGGCAGGCTCTGAAAAGAACTCACCAATATAATCATTCAAGATCTGACCGTTAGAATTTGCTTCTTGGGAGCTTAAGGGAGCATCGTCATCATTCTTATCTGAGGCGCTTGCTGAACAATGATCTACAATCTCAGTGCCTGCAGAGCTCATGTCCTGCTCAGCGACCAATAACTGAGGTTTCGGGGAAGCCCCCTGACTTGAAGAGGATATATTGATTCGCACACTCATTCTGCGCGCAGAAGTCTCGACCTGAGACAGTTCGCTCTGAGCTCGTTCCATGCGAGTAGAATTCAGATAACAGCGATAAACCTGAACAATCAAAACCCCCACTAAAATGAGGGTAGTCGCCTCAAACAAGTGGATAAGTGAATTCATGAACATCATCTTCCCTTTCTATAAGGTCTAGAAAGCCCGACAATCAAGTTGCTAGCGTTAGATCATCAAGCTCACGAGTACAAGTCTTATTTTTATATAGCTAATAGTTACTACCGATGACTAAAATATATCCAAATGCACTTTATCAAAAACTAGACAATAGGTCATGGGTGAAAACCGAACTTTTTTCACTTACATGTAAAAAAATTGATCTAAAGCAGATTACTTATTAAACAAACTTCATCTATTTCAGGTTTTTATTTGCTACCTTCAGGCAAACCATCTAACAGAACACGATCCAGGCGCTCTAGTTCGACATCCTTATTTAAAGGTTCCAATTGAGGCATACGCTTATTCGCTTCAATTGACATTTCTTGAAATCGTTCCACTTTCCCATGAAGGCCTTGTTGTCCGACAAGCGATATAAGTACGTTATTATAGTGATTATTCGAGCTAAGCAAGCTGCCACCCAGTTTCTGCAGCCTCTCTGCCACAACACACACATGGTTGTATATCTCACCCGCTTTTTCACTTAAGGCCAATGCATCATTTTGGCTGTTCTGAAGACGCCAGATATTTGAAACGGTTTTTAGTATCGGTAAAAGCGTTGTATGGGAAACTAGAATAATATTTTCGCGATAAGCTTCTTCATAAAGCTCAGGACTATGCTTAAGCCCTTCTATATATGCGGCCTCCAATGGCAAGAACATCAAGACAAAACTTGGGCAGTTAATTCCTTTAAGACGACTGTAGTTTTTCTCTGATAGCTCTTTAACATGCACTCTCAATGCTTGAATATAATTATTCATCGCTAATTCGCGTTGAGCTTCTGTTTCAGCCGAAATAGCAGATTCATACGCCACCAATGAGGCCTTACTATCGATAATCAAATGCTGATTGTCTGGCAGGTCTATTAAAAAATCTAAAAAATACGCTCGCCCTTTGTCATCTTTAAGGTGAACCTGCGTCCGATAATGCTGATCTTTTACTAATCCGGCGACCTGTAAACTTCTTTCTAGTTGCACCTCGCCCCAATTACCCAAGGTTTTCTTATCGCCTTTGAGTGCAGTCGTCAGGTTCTGGGCATCCTGAGACATCTGCGCATTAAGGTTTCGCAGAATCTCCAACTCCTTCTTTAGACTACCAGCCGATTCATGATTTTCCTTCTGGATACCGTCTACCCGATGACGGAACTCGGTAATTTGTTCTCTAAAAGGTTTTAGCACGCCTTCGATAGACAACTGGTTATCCTTGGTAATGCGTTTTCCCTTTTCGTCAAAGATGCGGTTCGCCAAATTCTCAAACTCTGACTGAAGTGATTTTTTCTGAGACTCAAATTGCTCTCTCTGTTGAATCATTGCGCGATCACGCTCTTCAATAACCGCCTCTAGACGGGCATTATTTCGATTCAAGTCAACCACCTGAAGCCTGGACGACTGAAGCTCGTCATGTAAGTTTAAACACTGTTCACCTTGAGCCTCTAAACGTTCCAGCAAAAGAGCCTTATCACTTTCTAGAGCTGAGTATCTGCTCTGTTCATCACTTAGCTTTCCAAGGTATAGCTTTCGAAAATAAGCCAGACCACCTATAACAATAAAGGATAAACAAGCGATAAATAACTCTAGGTTCGCCAGTAAGTGCTGTTCCATTTAGTTAGCCTTAGATAAGTGAAAACATTTGCCGCTACGTCGGCAAAAAGAAGTCTGTACGGTATCCCAAAAACCATACTATCAGAGTCTGAGAGACCAATAATCATTGCTATTCAATAGATTATAGAAGACACCATAAATTTTGGCCCATTTAATGCTTCCCTAGCTGGTAATCGCGCTAAAACCTTAGACAGCGCTTTGAATATACCTTTGACACTTTAGTATAGCTGCCATGAAAATTTTTCTACAACGATGCTGGATAGTGCCGCTAGTTCTATTACTCAGTGCCTGTAATGGAGGCTCGTCTGGCAAATCTTCGCCCCAAAATCATCAACCTGTAGCCAATGCAGGTGAAGACATGACGGTCACCGAAAAACAATTAGTGACCTTAGACGGTTCTGCCAGCCATGACCCAGACGAAGACGATATAAACTACAAGTGGATTCAGGTTGACGGTCCCTTCGTGGAACTCAGCTCAGACGAAGATGACTCACCGAGCTTTATTGCCCCTGACGGAAGTACAACCCTGCGCTACCAGTTACACATTAGCGACGGGATCAACTCATCTGTCCCTGATACCGTCACGGTAACTGTACTAGAACAAGCTGACAACAACACCCACTCTAATCCTGATAGCAGTTCTGACCCTGACACCGGCTCTGACCCTGACAGCGGCTCTGACCCTGACAGCGGCTCTGACCCTGACAGCGGTTCTGATCCTGACAGCGGCTCTGACCCTGACAACGGTTCTGATCCTGACAGCGACTCTGACCCTGACAACGGTTCTGACCCTGACAACGGTTCTGACCCTGACAACGGTTCTGACCCACAGACCTCAAATACACAGCCTATCGCCCATGCAGGTGATGACCAAAACGCTAACGGGAACAGCTTGGTCACGCTGGACAGTTCTCAAAGTCTTGATTCTGATGGCGACACGCTAAGTTATTTATGGACTCAAGTTAGCGGCCCAAGCATAACACTCAATGATACAAGCATCGCTTTTCCCAGCTTTGTTGCACCCAATATTGACGCTAACTACGTCTTTTCCTTGCATGTTAACGATGGTCTTGAAAGCTCCGAAACTGATGAGGTGAGTATTACAGTCACTGCAATCAATACTAATCAACCCCCTATGGCCGATGCGGGCCCTGACCAACAAGCAAACGGGAATGACATTGTCGTCGTTAGCGGCGCAAATAGCACCGACCCGGAAGGAAGCAGCCTGAGCTATACCTGGCAACAGGTTTCCGGCCCTGTGGTTACAGTTCTAGATTCAGAGCAAGCTCAAGCTTCATTCATAGCACCGGAAAATGGTGGCGAAATTGAGCTTAGCCTAACCGTCAATGACGGCGAGTTAAACTCTGTAAGCGATAGCATTATTATTTCTGTTCAAGCTATCAGCACTGCATTGGTCGCTCACGCAGGCGCTGACCAAACAGTCAGAAGCAATACATTGGTTTCACTAGATGCCAGTGAAAGTACTCATAGTGAGCACCTGAGTTTAAGTTACGCCTGGCGTCAGACAGGTGGCCCAAGCGTCATTCTAAGCTCGGTGTCAGAACTACAACCACAATTCCAGGCACCTGAAACTGATTCGACTAGCACCCTTATCCTGACTTTCTCATTGGTAGTCAGTGATGGCGAAGCAAATTCTGCGGCTGACGAAGTGGTAATCAGTGTCAGCAATGCCAATTCGGCACCTTTCGCCAATGCGGGCCTATCTCAAAGCACTGAAGGCGGAGATTCTGTAACACTGGATGGAAGCCAAAGCAACGACCCCGAAAATGACACGCTCACTTACGAGTGGTCACAAACTGCAGGGCCAGACGTTGAACTGAATGATAACACCTTGGTCTCACCCAGCTTCGTGGCGCCAACGGAGGGTGGAGAATTGCAGTTTTCACTTATTGTCAATGACGGTGAACTATCTTCGGAAATCTCATTCACGAATATTTCAGTGATGCCTGCAAACAATCCTCCTATCGCCAACGCCGGTGTCGACCGATATGTTGGCAGTCTCTCTATTGTGGCACTAAAGGGCAGCCGAAGCCTCGACCCTGAAGACGACCCCTTAAGTTATAGCTGGCTTCAAATAAGCGGCCCTGAAGTAAGCTTAAGTGATGAGACAGATGCTAACCCGGTATTTGAAGCTCACACTGATGGAAGATTGGTATTTTCATTAGTGGTTAACGATGGCCAACTCGATTCAGAACCGGACCTGGTTAATGTCGTGGTCGGCCCAATACCGGCGACTAATATTCGCGTAAATGGAACCGGTATTACCTGGGGAGCAAGCTACCCTAGCGGCAATAACCTAGACTGTTCCGGGGAAGCCATCGACCAACAGGATTGTTCCTTAGGTCGGGAGCTAACACATAACGATGATAGCGATGGTCGTGCAGGCTTCAGCTTTTTAAAGTTCGATGAGGATGGCGTTGAAACGGATAGTTCAGATGCTGAATGGAGCTGCGTTCAAGACTCTGTCACAGGCTTAATGTGGGAAGTAAAAAGTGAAGGCAACGAAACACCAGGAGACGAAGGTTTAAATGACGCCGATGATCGTTACAGTTGGTACAATACTGACGCAAGCTCAAACGGTGGTTCGGAAGGTTTTGCAGATAGCAGAGGAGAGCAATGTTTTGCCTATAACGAAGACGAACCGGCTAGCTACTGCAACACCGAAGCCTTTGTTAACCGTATGAATGAAGCCGGCTGGTGTGGCTATGCCGACTGGCGACTACCTAATCGCAAAGAGCTGCTCAGTATCGTTGATTACGGTAATGCTAAACCCATGCTCGATACTGATTACTTCCCTTCCAATGCAGCCTTAACCTGGACATCTAGCCCTTTTGCACTCGGTACAAGCAGTGCCTGGGGAGTAAATTTTTCTCATGGTAACTCTTATAGCCTCGATAAACGCAATGTAAACCAGGTACGACTAGTAAGAGGTGGTTATGAATAAATATATTTGCTTAGGGCTTCTAACACACTCTTTGCTTTCACTTCCTGTCCTGGCACAGGAATGTAGTAGCGATACCATTGCCGAAACGACGCCTGCAACACAATTTGTTATTCACGGAGACGGCACCATTACCGATACCAGCACGGCACTAATGTGGAAACAATGCTTGGAAGGTTTAAGTGGCACTCAGTGTAATACCGGCATTCTCAACGAGCAGAACTGGTCAGGAGCTCTTCAGATCCCTCGTAATATAAACGCGACAGGAGGTTTTGCAGGCTACGCCGATTGGCGCCTTCCCAACCAGGCAGAGTTAGCCTCTCTGCTAGAAGACCAATGCGTTGAGCCAAGTATTAATGCGACGGTTTTCCCCAATACTGCCAACAAGTTTCTCTGGAGTGCGTCACCTGACTACAACAATGATACGGCCACATGGTTCGTGGACTTCAAACATGGCGCAACAGGTACCATCACCAGAGAGCAGGCTTGGCCAATTCGTTTAGTTCGAAGCGTTCAATAGTTTAATCTAATGGAATGAGGAACGATCACGCGATCAAAGCTAAGGGCAGCTGCCAACAGCCTTGCTTAAACCGTGTATTTAGATATTGTCTCAAGCAAGACCGCATTATCAAAAGGTTTACCAACAAAGGAAGTAAAACCTTGATTCAAATACTGTTCGGTTTGTTCAGGAAGAACATTTGCTGTAAGAGCAATAATGGGTAAATCTTGCCTTCGTAATTGTTCCCGAATAATCTGACAGGCTTGCTCGCCATCCATAATAGGCATTTGAATATCCATTAAGATCAAGTCGATATCTTTCGCCTCAACACTGGCAACAGCTTCTTCACCATTATCCGCTATCTCAACCTGATAACCCGCTTTCTTAAGAATTTCTTCAGCGATCATTTGGTTAATTTTATTATCTTCAACCAAAAGCACGCATACATCAGCAGGCGCCTTAACTTTTCTCAACAATCTTTCTGTCTCTTTGCCGAGTACTGTTTTCACCTCAAGCTTTGCTTCCTTAACAACAGGAAGATCCAAGGTAAATTCAAAAGTAGAGCCACTGCCCACTTGGCTTTCGACCTTTAACTCTCCTCCCAGCAAATCCACCAATCTCTTGCTGATAGATAACCCCAGACCTGTCCCGCCATATTTCCGGGTCGTAGAGGCATCTTCCTGCTTGAAAGGCATAAACAAGTCTTTCGTATCGTGAATACCAATGCCGGTATCACTCACCGAAAACCGAACACCGCACCGACCTTCACTTTCATCCAATTTAGCATCACAGCTAAGCGCTAAAGTCACCTCACCCTCTTCGGTAAACTTGACTGCGTTGCCGCATAGATTCAATAAGACTTGCGATAAACGAAGCTCATCCGTTCTAACATAAACGGGTAAAGCCTCATCCAAGACTACCTTAAAGGCGATTCCTTGCTGATCAGCAGCAGGTAACATTAGAGACTCAATATTTCTAGCCAGCTCACTCAATTCAAGCTCTACTTCCTCCAACTCAATCATATTCGATTCGATCCTATTGAAGTCGAGAATTTCATTGAGAATCTTCAGTAGCATTTCTGAAGATCGCATGACTTTTTCCAAGTAGTCTCTCTGCTTGTCATCTAAATCAGTTTCGAGGCACAGTGAAGTCAGGCCAATAATTCCATTCATAGGCGTCCGTACTTCATGAGACATATTGGAAAGGAATGTAGTCTTCGCCATGTTTGCCTGTTCAGCTTCTTTAAGCGCACTTTCCAAATCTTCAGTTCTCTGTAAAACCTTACCCTCCAGGCCTTTATTAAGTTCAATCACCTCTTGTTCTCTTGCGACCACATCAGAAATATCTGTATTCGATCCAATAATTCTCAGGGTTCTTTTCTTGTCATCGCGAACAGCCATACTGCGTGACAAAATTGTGACCAACGAGCCATCTTTTTTCAGCATTCGGAAACGGCACTGACTGGTGTCAGCCTTTCCCTTGATAAGGTCAGAAAAGAGCGTATTTATTTGATGACGATCTTCAGGGTGAACGTGTTTCTGAAAGGCCTTCGTATCATTTTCAAGCTCATCATCCTGATAGCCAATAATCGCCTTCCAACGAGGCGATAGATACAGAGAATTAGCCAATATATCCCAATCCCAAATACCGTCATTCGAGCCCTGCACAATAAGTGAAAATAGCTCTTTGCTATCGCGTATTTTCTTCCGCTGCGTATCGACGGTATCGTAAAGAGAAAAAATTGCTTTCGATAAAACCTGGAGCTCTTCTGTATTAGTAACAATGCTTCTATCGACTGACTCACCAGCAGCCAAACGGGAGATCTTGTCGAGAAGCTGAGCAACAGGCTGGGAAAAATACTTTACCAAGAAAAATCCGGCGGCAATAATTAGAATAAATGCCGAAAACAAAATAACGAAAGTGTTCTCTAAGGTTTTTCTAACAGGCGCTAACATCAAGTGGTCTTCAAGCGCGACACCGATGCTATATCGACTACCAGGAATAGGCTGGTGAGCCTCCCCTCCTAGATCAAGCGCCCTCATTCCGGCATTCCCCGTGATCATCTCGTTACCAAGAGCGTTTAATTTAGGGTTATGTTCATTTAGGATAGAGTACTTACTGACGGCCTTTTCACCCTGCTCATTTAAGACAAAGTCGCCTTGATCATCACGTAATAGTTGAATGATCTTATTTTCGTCCCAGTGATACCAGTAAGTTCCGTCATTCGCAACCAGCATCACCTTGGCACTTCCCTGGACACCAGAAAAACTTTCTTTAACCAAGGTTTGAACCCGATCATGGATATATTCCCAGGGAATACTCAGCCCCAACATCCCCCTTACTATCTTACCTTTATCCTGAATAGGAGCCGCAATAACAATCTGCTTAACCCCCGTCGTAAAGGAGATCATCGAGTTAGAAATATAGGCTTCAGGCGAATCAGGATCTTCAGGGTGAATACTCACCTGCCAATAGTCGCGAGAGCGAATATTTTTAGGCTTCGAGTCTGGTTATTTATCATCAAAGGTTCGAATCCCTCCTTGTAGCAGATTCGCACCAGAAGTGTTATAGAAATGTCCGTTGGGTAAACCAATAATGAACTTCTCAAACTTAGGTTTCAGGAAGGTCAATTCACGCTTTAGATAAGGCATGAAGGTTTCGAACTAAAGGCCAGAAAGCTCTGCAGAACGAGCGTATTCCTGCACCAATGACTCACCATGGTCAAACTCAAACTGAAGACCATTAGCAACGAGCATTAAGCTCTTCTGCGCAATTTCTACGGTAGACTCAGTAACTTGTGCCTTGCTGTGAAGGTAGGTTTGAAAGGATATCACCAGCGAAGGCAATAAGCCGACAACTAATAGAGTAAGTAGAAGCTGATCTCGAAACTTGTACATGTGACACTTTCCTTACCTGCTCTAAAACAACTCAATTGAAGACGGGTAACTTCCTTTCAAACATTGTGCTCACGTCCTAATACTTATCACTGTGCTGTGAGCGCTTGCCTATCACTGCTAAGGCTGCAACTCGGTATGCTTCGGCTAGTGTCGGGAAGTTAAATATGCTCTCGACAAAGATATCGACATCAGCATTTGAAAGCATTGCCATCTGACCAATGTGAATAAGCTCGGTTGCACCTTCGCCAACGATCTGAACACCGAGAATCTTTTCGCCCTGAGGGTCACATATGATCTTCAGCATACCATCACGTATTCCATTAATCTGACCACGAGAGATCTCTTCAAAATTGGCTTTACCAATCACAATACCGTCACCATGCTCTTTCTTAGCTTGCTGCTCAGTCATCCCAACAGCCGAGAGTTCAGGAATTCCATAGATACCCGAGGGGATCATCTTACTCATTGGACCCACTTCAATTCCTAAAGCATTACAACTCGCTCGTCGTCCCTGCTCCATTGACGCCGAGGCCAATGATGGCGGGCCAATGACATCGCCTGCCGCATAAATATGCGGGACTTGGGTTTGCAACATATCATCAACCGATATATTGCCAAACTCATTTAACTCCAAACCAGCATTGGCAATCTGCAGGTCCTTCACATTTGCTACGCGGCCAGCGGCACAAAGAAGCTTCGCAGATCTAACAATAGTCCCGTCATCGCATCGCGTGATGACTTCAGATAAGCCATCCCACTCAACAGTTTCAACGTTCTTCTCACCTAACCATGTGCCACCCATTTCCTGAAATGAGTCGACAAACTTGGAGGTTAAGTCACCATCCATAAAGCCCAAAGGCAAAGGATACCGGTCAATCATTGTTACCTTAACGCCAAGCGCCTGGAAGATAGAGGCATATTCACTAGCGATAACACCACCACCGAGAACAGTGAGGCTCTTTGGCAAATACAACATTGTTAGGATTGAGTCAGAATCAAAAATATTTTCATGATCGACAGGGATATTATCTGGCTTACGAGGGATCGAGCCGGAAGCAATAACAAAGCTACTGGCTTCAATTTGTTCAGCTTCGCCGCGCACTTTTGTTACCTCGATAACATTCGGCGATACAAACTTGGCCCGGCCGTGAATACGTTCGATATTATTGCGTTCAATCTGATTTACCATAAAACCGTCGTGCGCTTTCAATACCCGATTCAAGCGGTCGATCAGTGTCGACATCTCGGTATCTTCAGCTAATTCAAACTGACATAAGGCCGCATTCTCTCGCATCTTTTTAACACGTAAGGCGTTCTCACGAAGCGTCTTGCTGGGGATCGTTCCTCTGTGTACACATGCACCACCCAACCATTGATCCCGCTCTATAAGAGCGACACTCTTACCACCTTTGGCTGCCTGTACCGCTGCTTTTTGCCCTGCAGGACCACTACCAATAATCACTACATCAACTTGTCTCATGAACGAATTGCCTCCAGACCACTCTTCACGATGTCGTGTCTTTCCTTCAAAAGCTCCAATTCATCTTCATATAAATTCAGATCTGCAAATACGGTATCTTGCAAAGCTGTATCTATCGCAGCTTCTTCACCCGATAACATTGCTTGAGCTAACTTAGCAGCACCATTAGTCACCATCGCTTGGTCACGATTGCTTTGGGCATTTTGATAGTCAGCATAGTAATGAACAGATTCCTGAACGATTGCGGGCATTTTCCATTTTCTGACCACGACTTCGCCATATTTCACATGATAAGCAGATTCGATTACCCCTACTTCATCTAATGAAATAGATACGTCATGCCATTCCGAGTAGTCAAAGATGGTCTGAAGGATAACCGGTTTGCCAATGCTATGAAGCAAACCGCATAGAAAGGCGGCTTCGACATTTTTCTTGGCAACTCGCGCAACCTCTTTTCCCCAAAAGGCTGTACATAAAGCATGGTCCCATATTTCATTAATACGGTTTTCGTATGTGGGCGCTTTAAATATTTTCGTATTAAGAGAAGCTGCCAAAGCAATTTCTGTAATCAGAGACAGACCGAGCCTTGCCACAGCTTGTTGCAGAGAAACCATTGAGGCGTTGGGTGTATATGCGGCTGAATTAGCAATGCGCATCACATGGCCAGCCAAGGCCTGGTCACTTTGTATGAGTTTGGCCAACTGTGCGGCATCAGAATCTGGATCATTCGATAAAGCTAAAACCTGGTTTGCCACATCCGGCAGCATCGGCACTTCGATTTTGTTATCGCTTAGATTATCAATATATTTCGCAATAGCTTGCGCTTTTGGGCTTAAATCTGAAATCGGGCTGCTCACACAACTACTCCACTGATTATTGTTTTTATTTAGTGTAGACCAGCGTTGGTGGGATAGCAGGGATATTGGGAAATAACGAAGGATGTAACAGCTTTGTGTAATTAGTGAACAATTGCAATAGCTGAGCCTAATTCCTTGAGATTATAACTAGCTCGCCTATTATACGCGCTCATTCAAACAACCGTTTCAATTCCAGGAGCTCTATGAAGAAGTTTAGTATCTTGTCGTTGCTACTTTCTTTGCCCATTATTCTACCCTTCAGCTTGGCTTTATCTTTTTCAGCCTATGCGGATATTTCCCGTTCAGCCTTTATTGAACAACTCGACTCCGCCAATTGCACACAAGTCCCTCCCGAAATATACCTGGATACCCAAAAAGCTCATTTCGATTTCGCCAACGCTCTAAGTCTCTCCTGGATTTCACTTACGACGCTAGGAGAGAATTCTATTTCCGCTGAAGAGTTTGAACAACAATGGCAGCTACGCAACTTAGAGATCATCGACAACCCAGAGACCAACCTGCGTATATTGCTTGCTGATTATAAAGATACAATGCTCATTACCTATAGATACACGGATAGTAACAAGGAGTGGCTTTACAATTCCGATGGGACTTCAGACGATTTTGAACATAGCTTTACACTAGGTGAAAAAACGCATCACGGCTTCTCTCAAGTATTAAGCTCAGAGTGGGCATCGCTATTGGCAAGCGTTAGAGCACGAAAGGGTCAAAGCAACAAACTATGGGTATTTGGCCATAGCTTAGCCGGCGCACTGGCGCAACTAAGTGCAGCAGGCTTCGAGCAAGAAGGTATTCACGTTGATCAGGTCTACCTGTCAGGCTCGCCCAAAGTTGGTAGCCCTAAGTGGGTTGAAAAAGCTCAAGTTCTTCTCGCTAACCGAGTGCATAGAGTGGTGTATGAACAAGACCTTATTGCCCGCTTACCGGTAAATCAACAGGCACTGAACGAGTTTAAGTCGATATCCAGCATTGCTCCAGACTTTATCGCGAATTCGATGAACGAAGCAAACAGCCTGATGAACTTCGATACCCTAGGTAGGCAGATCTCACTCGACCACTATGCTAACTATGTTGAGTGGAACGAAAGTGACTCTGTTTCATTGGAACAAATATACTGGTTGAACCTAGCAGATGATCTTTCAATTGCTAAACATGCTTCCTTAAGCCCACTTGATCAGATAAATAATATGACAAGTGTCATTTCAGCTAATACAGAAGACCATTCACAACTAAAAGATGATGGCTACTTCTGTGCAATGATAGCCGCGCTGGAAAATGAACACTAAAGTGACTCGGCTCAAGCCAAAGTGCTTTGAATACACATTTGCGGCGATCTTCTACTAAACTAATAAGGATATAATTAGTTTTGGAGCCTATTTCTTGATTGCAAATCGTGAACAGCTTGTAGAGTCACTTGAAAAAAGTAAAAGCTATCAACACCAGCATCTTGGGCAGATATTACTGCAAACCGGCATTATCACGTCAAAACAGTTAAG
>NZ_LWFZ01000749.1:0-8767 GCF_001635225.1 Oleiphilus sp. HI0086 | reverse complement strand
CGAAAAGAGCAAGAAGCCAAAGAGGCTGAAGCTAAGCGTGAAGCGGAAGATGCTAAGAAAAGTGAAGCGAAAGCGCCGAAGGCTGAAGTACCAGTGACGCCTGCTGAGCTTGAAACAAACGAAAAGCATAAAAAGCACAAGAAGAAAGAAAAAGTGCCTGTTGTGGATGAGGACGAAGCTCCGAAACGCAAGCATGTTAAGTCTGCCGGACACAGAGCGCCTCGTCAGCGAGATGAAGATCTATCAACAATCAGTTTAGATGTTCTTATCGATGAAGATGAGCCGCAGCCACGTAAGCTAAAGTCTAAAAAGAAGAAAGTAAAACGTACTCATGCTTTCGAGAAACCGGTGTCGCCTGTGGTTAGAGAAGTAAATATCGGTGAGTCAATCATCGTAAGTGAATTGGCAGACAAGATGTCTGTTAAGAGCGCCGTTGTGATTAAATCACTGATGGGTATGGGCGTTATGGCAACGCAGAACCAGTCTATTGACCAAGAAACTGCAGTGCTTGTTACTGAGGAGTTAGGTCATACAGTGAAATTGGTTGCTGAAGATGCGATCGAAGCTGAAGTGATTGAGAGTATCGATTACGCAGGTGAAGAGACGCCTCGTGCGCCAGTTATCAGTGTAATGGGTCACGTTGACCACGGTAAGACCTCTCTGCTTGATTATATCCGTAAAGCGAAAGTAGCTAGTGGAGAGTCAGGTGGTATTACACAGCATATTGGTGCTTATCACGTAGAGACCGGTCATGGCATGATCACCTTCCTGGATACGCCAGGACACGCAGCCTTTACAGCTATGCGTGCACGTGGTGCGAGCAGTACTGATATTGTTATTCTGGTTGTAGCAGCCGATGATGGCATGATGCCACAAACCGAAGAAGCGATTCAGCATGCGCGATCAGCAAATATGCCGATCGTTGTTGCGGTAAACAAAATGGATAAAGAGCAAGCAGATCCTGATCGTGTTAAAAATGAACTAGCGACGAAAGAAGTTATCCCCGAAGACTGGGGTGGCGATGTCCAGTTTGTAAACGTTTCTGCGCATACCGGTGAAGGTATTGATGCTTTGCTTGATGCTGTATTGCTTCAAGCTGAGCTTCTAGAGTTAACAGCTGCCAAGAACGTTCCGGCAAAAGGTGTTGTTGTGGAATCTAGCCTTGATAAAGGCCGTGGTGCTGTATCAACAGTATTGATACAGAACGGTACACTTCGTGGTGGTGATATCGTTATTGCGGGCATGTGTTACGGTCGCGTTCGAGCGATGCTTGATGAAAATGGTCAGCCAATTAAAGATGCAGGCCCGTCTATTCCAGTTGAGATACTGGGTCTTAATGGCACGCCTGATGCGGGTGACGAGTTTGTTGTTGTTGAGAGCGAGCGAAAGGCACGTGAAGTAGCTGAGTTCCGCGAAGAGAAGAGCCGAAAGGATCGCTTGCAGCGTCAACAGGCTTCTAAGCTTGAGAACATGTTTAGCAATATGGGCCAAGATGAAGTTCGTACTTTGAACGTTGTTCTGAAAACTGACGTGCGTGGTTCTTTGGAGGCGCTGACGGCATCATTGAATGACATTGGTAATGAAGAAGTTCAAGTAAGAATCGTGGGTAGTGGTGTCGGTGGTATTACCGGTACTGATGCTAACCTGGCTTTAACTACCAATGCGGTAATTGTTGGCTTTAACGTTCGTGCTGATGCTTCTGCAAGAAAGATTATTGATGAAGAAGGTCTGGATCTTCGCTACTACAGCGTTATCTACGATATTATTGATCACGTTAAGCAAGCTCTAACTGGCATGCTAGCTCCTGAGTTTAAAGAAGAGATTGTCGGCATCGCTGAAGTTCGTGACACCTTTAAGTCTCCTAAGTTTGGTCAGGTTGCGGGTTGTATGGTGCTTGAAGGTACGATCTACCGTAATAAGAAGATTCGCGTATTGCGTGACGATATCGTGATCTTTGAAGGCGAGTTAGAATCATTGCGTCGCTTTAAGGATGACGTTAATGATGTTCGTTCAGGTACTGAATGTGGTATCGGTGTTAAGAACTATGACGTAAAAGTGGGCGATAAGATTGAGGTCTTCGATAAGATCTCTGTTGAACGTACACTCGATTCGTAATTAGTTTGATTAGCGGGATAAGTAGTTAATGGCGCAAGATTTTAAAAGAACAGATCGTATTGCTGATCAAATGCAACGCGATCTGGCAGAGTTGCTTCGTTCTTCAATGAAGGACCCTCGGGTTGGCATGGTAACAGTGAATCAAGTGGTGGTGGCCAAAGACCTCGGTTTTGCCGATGTTTATGTTACCTTACTCACAGTTGATGATCTGGATGCTGATGCGGCTGAGGTAAAAAGTACGATTAAAGTACTTAACGGAGCAGCAGGGTTCTTGCGCAGCGAGCTTGGTCGTATGATCAAGCTTAGAACTATCCCGCAACTACGTTTTCATTTTGACGCTTCGGTTAAACGCGGCCGTCAACTCGATAATCTTATTTCTCAGGCTCGAAAGAAAGACGCTGATTTGTCTGTCGATGAGGGGAATGAAGATTCCAATACTCCTACGGATAACGAAGGCTAGTCCCTTTGGCGCGTAGAAGAAAAGGACGCCTGCTAAACGGGGTGTTGTTGCTTGATAAGCCTCAAGGGATGACTTCAAATTTTGCCTTGCAAAAAGCTCGGCGGATATTTGGTGCTCAAAAAGCAGGTCATACCGGAAGTCTTGATCCTCTAGCGACGGGTGTTTTACCAATTTGTTTTGGTGAGGCAACCAAGTTCTCTCGTTATCTACTTGATGCGAATAAAGGCTATTACACAACCGCGACTCTAGGAGATATCCGGACGACCGGTGATAGTGATGGCGAAACGGTCGAGATCAAAGAAGTGCCTGCACTCAGTGAAGCTCCCTTATTAAGCTTGCTAGAGAAATTTAAAGGTGACATAGAGCAGGTGCCATCTATGTATTCTGCGCTAAAGCATCAGGGTCGCCCCTTATATGAATATGCGCGCAAAGGTATCACGATAGAGCGTCCTGCACGCCCAGTTAGTATTTTCAGGCTTGAGCTCGATGAGTTACGCGAAAAGCAGCTCGATTTGACTGTCGAATGTTCGAAAGGTACTTATATTCGCTCATTAGTGGAAGATATTGGTAATGAACTGGGCTGTGGTGCGCATGTCTCAATGTTGCGTCGTTTTAAGGCCGGGCACTTCATGTTGGATAGCACTGTTAAGATGCTTGCTTTGGACGAAATGTCTCAAGAACTTGCTTTAGGTGAAGGCTTGGAAGCAGTTTTAGATGTCAATTTACTGCCAATTGACAGTTTATTGCCTGATACACCCAAAGTATGCCTAAAAAATGAGCTTGTAAGCTCGATATTAAATGGACAAGCGGTTAGAATAGCCGACTTTGAAAATACTGGCTTTGTCTGTATTTATCTGCCTGTTGATACTTTATGCCAAAATTTAAGTGTCGAGCAGACAATATTCAAGCAGTATTTTGAATCTACCTTTGAAAAAGATGGTCAGCAATATGTCTTTGCTGGTGTCGCTGAAATTGACGAAGAAGGTATGTTACAACCTAGTCGACTCGTCAACTTTAATGAAATTGCGACACAGGTATAGGTCTTTTTCAAACTAATAACGGTAGAAAGAAAACAAGTTTCGCAAACGAGTTGACTGTAAATATGCGCGGTTGGCTTAAGTTTTAATTAGCATATTGAGGAAATAACTATGGCTCTTAATGCCGAAGAAAAAGCAAAAGTAGTAAGCGAATATCAACAGTCTGAAGGTGATACTGGTTCTCCAGAAGTTCAGGTTGCATTGTTGACAACTAACATCAACAAATTGCAAGGCCACTTCAAGGGTAACAAGCACGACCACCATTCACGTCGCGGTTTGATCCGTATGGTTAACCAGCGTCGTAAGTTGTTGGACTACTTGAAGCGTAAGGACGGTCAGCGTTATTTAGACTTGATCGCTCGCTTAGGTCTACGTCGCTAAGGTGTAAGCTTTTTGAGCTTTGTTTTAGAGATGACTATGATTTTGTTATGAAGTCATAAATAAAGTACCGGCATGTCTTGAAAGATAGACATGCCGGTTCTTTTTTATCGATAATCATATTTTTTTATGTGATTGTCATCACGCTTAGTTGTTTGTGCAGCTAAGGTAAATGTAAAAGTGCTTTGTTAGAAGGCCGTAAAGTTTTATGTCTGAGTGTTTTTTCTGAGCTCGTTCTTCAAAGAAGTAAGAACACTGAGACGTAAAGCTTTTAGTCCTTGTCATTTAGCGAAGCTAAATCAAAGAAAATAAATTAAGGAGCCGATGTGAATCCGGTTATTAAAAAATTTAAGTACGGTAAGTCAGAAGTTACAATCGAAACAGGCAGAATCGCTCGTCAAGCAACAGGTTCTGTATTAGTCACAATGGACGATATCGCAGTATTGGTTGCGGTAACAGCAGCTAAACAAACTGCGCCAGGCCAAGACTTTTTCCCATTATCTGTTTTCTACAACGAGAAACAGTATGCGATTGGTAAAATCCCAGGTGGTTACATCAAGCGTGAATCGCGTCCTTCTGAAAAAGAGACGCTAACTTCTCGTCTAATTGACCGTCCAATTCGTCCGTTGTTTCCAAATGGTTTCATGAACGAAGTTCAGGTTGTTTGTACTGTTATGTCAGCAAACAAAACTGACAACTCAGATATCGCAGCGATGATCGGTACTTCTGCTGCGTTGGCTATCTCAGGTGTTCCGTTCAATGGTCCTATCGGTGCAGCACGTGTTGGCTTTACTGATGAAGATGGTTATTCACTTAACCCAACAAACGCTGAGTTGGAAGATTCGTTATTAGACATGGTTGTAGCGGGCACCAAAGACGCAGTATTGATGGTTGAGTCTGAAGCAAAAGAAATGACTGAAGACGAAATGCTGGGCGCTGTTTTGTTTGCTCACCAGGAAATGCAGGCAATCGTTACTGCTGTAACCGAGTTTGCTGAAGAAGTAGGCACTGAGAAGTGGGACTGGACTCCTGAAGAAGTGAACACTGCGCTTGCTGAAGCTGTTGCGGCTGAGTCAGCGGAAGGTATTACAGCTGCTTACTCTATTAGCGACAAAATGGCACGTTACAGTGCACTAGGTGAGCTGAAAGCTGCTGCTGTTGAGAAGCTAGTGACCGATGCGGAAGATTCACCTTCTGCAGATGACGTTAAAGCTTACTTCTCTAAGTTAGAAAAGAAAATTGTTCGTGGTCGTATCACGCAAGGCGAGCCTCGTATCGATGGTCGTGACAACAGCACTGTTCGTCCTATAAAGGTTGAAGTGGGTGTACTGCCGAATACTCATGGTTCAGCTTTGTTTACACGTGGTGAGACTCAGGCGATTGTTACGACAACGCTAGGTACCTCTCGTGATGCACAGATCGTTGACGATTATGCTGGCGAATACAAAGAAAACTTCATGTTGCACTACAACTTCCCTCCTTACTCTGTAGGTGAGTGTGGTCGTATGGGTCCTCCAGGTCGTCGTGAGATCGGTCATGGTAAGTTGGCTAAGCGTGGTCTTCAGGCGCTTATGCCTACCGCTGAGGAATTCCCATACACAATTCGTTGTGTATCTGAAATCACAGAATCTAACGGTTCTAGCTCAATGGCAAGTGTTTGCGGAAGCAGCTTGGCAATGATGGATGCGGGTGTACCTTTAGCTGCGCCAGTTGCGGGTATCGCAATGGGCTTGGTTAAAGAAGGTGATGACTTTGCCGTTCTGACTGATATCTTGGGTGATGAAGATCACTTAGGCGATATGGACTTTAAAGTAGCGGGTACTGACGAAGGTATTACTGCTTTGCAGATGGATATCAAGATCGAAGGTATCAATGAGCAGATCATGGATATCGCACTTAAGCAGGCACACGATGCTCGTATTCATATTCTTGGTGAAATGAACAAGGTAATTGATGCATCTCGCGAGAACTTGTCTGACAAGGCTCCTGCAATGCGTACCATGAGTGTTCACGCTGACAAGATTCGTGACGTTATCGGTAAAGGTGGTGCAACGATCCGTTCTATTACTGAACAGACTGGTGCATCAGTTGATATCGAAGATGACGGTTCTATCAAGGTATTTGGTGAAGACAATGCGAGTGCTCAAGCAGCTATCGATATGATTATGGGTATCACTGCTGAAGCTGAAATTGGTCAGGTTTACGAAGGTAAAGTTGAGCGTATCGTTGATTTCGGTGCATTCGTTAATATCTTGCCTGGTAAAGATGGCTTGGTTCATATTTCTCAAATCTCAAATGAGCGTGTTGAGAAAGTAACTGATGTTCTTGAAGAGGGTCAGATGGTTAAGGTTAAGGTTCTAGATGTCGATAACCGAGGCCGTATCAAGCTAAGCATGAAAGAATTAGCTGAAGCTGAATAAGCTTTAGTGATGAAACTTAGGTCACTTGCAGTGCATTGAGTGGCCATTAAAGGAAGGGAGGTTTGAAAACCTCCCTTTTTTTATGCTTAAAATACCTTCAATAAAAAAGAGTAGGAAACAGTGAGAGGCGGTAATGGTGGAAAATTATTCTAAGCAAGGGCAGGCGCTAGAGGCCTTTCTCATCAAACATCTCCCGCTGGCTCGTGCCGCCCAGGTTTCTATTGATGCCTATGATGGCGAAACACTAAAGGTCAGCGCACCGTTATCAGAGAATATTAACGATAAAGGCACCGCTTTTGGTGGAAGCTTATACAATCTCTGTGTGATCGCCGGTTGGGGAATGACTCAGCTTAAAGCTGAAGCGCTAGGGCTTAAGGGAGATATCGTTGTTGCCAAGGGGGAGATCAACTACCTTCGGCCACTGAGAGGCCGGCTTGTCGCCACGGCTTATGCACCTGCACCCGAAATCTTGGAAAAAGCTCAGCACCATCACACCGGGCTTGGAAAATCGGTCTTCCATATTGAGGTGAGCGTCCCGGATGAGAATGGCAAAACCTGCGTTAAGTTTAGCGGTAAGTACGCAGTATTAGCCGCTCAAACTTGATGATAGTGTTTGATAACGTGATGGATGGCCTGACAGAGTTTTGCTAGTTCATCATTGCTCATGACATAAGGCGGCATGACGTAAACGAGTTTACCAAAGGGGCGCACCCAAACACCTTGCTCAACGAAGCGGCCTTGTATCTCAGCCATATTGACGGCTTCATATAATTCGACAACACCGATTCCACCCAAGACACGTACTTCATTTACGCTGTCTAGCTTGGCGCATGGGCTTAAGCCTTGTTTTAGCTTGGTTTCGATATTAGCTAAACGATCTTCCCAAGGCGAGTCTAAAAGCTGCTTTACGCTTGCCAATGCTACAGCGCAAGCGAGAGGGTTGGCCATAAAGGTTGGGCCGTGCATGAAAACGCCTGGGTTACCTGAGCTGATGGTATCACTGATATGTCTCGTCGTAAGCGTCGCCGCGAGGGTCATGTAGCCACCGGTGATGGCTTTGCCTAGGCATAAAATGTCGGGTGTTACCTCGGCATGTTCACAGGCGAAGAGTTTTCCGGTACGGCCAAAGCCGGTAGCAATTTCATCAAAAATTAGCAGAACGCCAAACTCATCTGCAAGTTTACGAGCTTCTCTCAAATAGGACTCAGAATAAAAGCGCATTCCCCCGGCACCTTGAACGATAGGCTCCATAATAATGGCTGCGGTATCTTGGTGGTGGTTCTCAAGCGCTGCTCTAAGGGCTTGCTTGTCATGTTCATTGCAGGCTTCACCTGGCTTAGATGTGGGTGCTGGAACAAAGAACTGCTTGGTTAAGGTTTCTGAGAACAGTGAGTGCATACCGTTTATCGGGTCACACACCGACATGGCCGCAAAGGTGTCGCCATGATAGCCATTAAGTAGCGAGATAAAGCGTTGCTTCTTGGGTTTGCCTTGGTCATGCCAGTACTGAATTGCCATTTTCATGGCGACTTCAACGGCCACAGAGCCTGAGTCGGCGAAGAATACAGCCTCTAATTTTTGAGGGCTGATCTCAACCAGGAGTTTGCTTAGCTCGATGGCTGGATCGTGCGTGAGACCGCCAAACATGACATGAGACATTTTGTCGCATTGTGCTTTTAGGGCTTCATTTAGTGTAGGGTGATTATAACCATGAATGACGCTCCACCAGGACGCCATGCCGTCTATTAGCTTTGTTCCGTCTTTTAGCTTGAGTGTGCAACCTTGAGCTGATTCGACATGAAAAATCTTATGGGGTGCACCAATTGCACTGTAGGGGTGCCAGATATGTTGGCGGTCGATCTCAAGGGCAGTTAGCGTGGTGCTGTCGCTCATAGCTTATATCTCTGATTCAAATTTATCATGCCAGTTTAAATGATATGGTTTCGTTCAGGTAGTTTCTATTTTTTTATTGGTCTAGACGTAATCAGCAGAGGGTTTCAGCTCTCGCATGAGTATATCTCGTGCTAACCCGCTAGCGAGCCATGGAAGGCTCTACCTACAATAATAGTATAACCTCATATCTGTAGGCAGAGGGTTCCACCCCTCGCTGAGTCTACCCCGCGCTAACCCTGCCAGCGAGACGAGGGAATGTATGTTTTCGATTGAGAAACCCTTTTTCTTACTCTTAAAAATAATGAACCAGAGAAAAACTGGAGGAGTGCTGATAGGCTTGTTCTTTGGTTTGTTGCTGATAAAAGCTGTGGTAAGCCGTTTGTGCCCGGATTTGCCATTGAGCACCAAGGTTGAAGCTAAAGCCAAGCTCAATATCCAAGCGCTTGAACTTAGCGCCGAAGAGA
>NZ_LWFZ01000748.1:0-2090 GCF_001635225.1 Oleiphilus sp. HI0086 | reverse complement strand
TAAGCGTCAGGCAGTAACGAACCCGACTAATACTTTGTTTGCGATCAAGCGTTTAATTGGTCGTCGTTTTGAAGATGAAGTTGTACAGAAAGACATCTCAATGGTGCCTTACACCATTTCTAAAGCTGACAATGGTGATGCGTGGGTAGAAGTTAAGGGCGATAAGAAAGCGCCACCTCAGATCTCTGCAGAAATCTTGAAGAAGATGAAGAAAACGGCTGAAGACTTTCTAGGCGAGTCAGTAACTGAAGCGGTAATTACAGTTCCTGCTTACTTTAACGATTCTCAGCGTCAGGCAACTAAGGATGCCGGTAAAATTGCTGGTCTAGATGTTAAGCGTATTATCAACGAGCCAACTGCAGCAGCACTAGCGTTCGGTTTAGATAAGAGCAAAGGCGATTCAACAATTGCTGTTTATGACTTGGGTGGTGGTACTTTTGATATTTCTATCATCGAAATTGCTGACGTTGATGGCGAGAAGCAGTTTGAAGTATTAGCGACTAACGGTGACACCTTCTTGGGTGGTGAAGATTTCGATATGACGCTAATCGATTACTTGGCTGATGAGTTCAAGAAAGATAGCGGTATCGACCTTAAAGGTGATCCTCTAGCGATGCAGCGTTTGAAAGAAGCGGCTGAAAAAGCAAAAGTTGAGCTTTCAAGTGCGCAACAGACAGATGTAAACCTTCCTTATATTACGGCTGATGCGTCAGGTCCTAAGCACCTTAACGTGAAAATGACGCGTTCGAAGCTAGAGTCGCTAGTTGAAGATTTGGTTGAACGTAGTTTAGCGCCTTGTAAGACTGCATTGAATGATGCAGGTCTTAGCGCTTCAGAAATTGACGACGTTATCTTGGTTGGTGGTCAGTCTCGTATGCCTTTGGTTCAGAAGAAGGTTGAAGAGTTCTTCGGCAGAGAGCCACGTAAAGACGTTAACCCAGACGAAGCGGTAGCAATGGGTGCAGCGATCCAGGCTGCGGTATTGGCTGGTGACGTAACAGACGTACTGCTACTAGACGTTACGCCATTAACTTTGGGTATCGAAACAATGGGTGGCGTAGCCACAGCATTGATCGAGAAGAACACGACTATCCCAAGTAAGAAGTCCCAGATCTTCTCAACGGCTGAAGATAACCAGTCTGCTGTAACGATTCACGTTGTACAGGGTGAGCGTAAGCAAGCGGCTCAGAACAAATCTTTGGGACGTTTCGACTTGTCAGATATTCCTGCGGGCCCTCGTGGTATGCCTCAGATCGAAGTGACTTTTGACATCGATGCAAACGGTATCTTGAACGTATCGGCGAAAGACAAGGCGACAGGTAAAGAGCAGTCTATCGTGATTAAAGCTTCTTCTGGTCTATCTGATGATGAAGTCGAGCAAATGGTAAATGATGCAGAAGCAAATGCTGATGCCGATCGCCAGTTCGAAGAGCTAGTGACTGCGCGTAACCAAGGTGATGCGATTGTTCATGCGACTAAGAAGACTCTAGAAGAAGCTGGTGATAAGGCGACTGAAGAAGAGAAAACTGCGATTGAAGCTGCGATTACTGACCTTGAAGAAGCGCTTAAGGGTGATGATAAGGCAGATATCGAAGCGAAGACTCAGGCATTGACTGAAGCTTCATCAGGTTTGGCTCAAAAGATGTATGCTGAGCAAGCAGCAGCGGGCGCAGGCCCAGAAGCAGCAGCGCAAGGCGGTGCAGCAGAAGAGCCAGCTGGCGCAGCGGACGACAATGTGGTTGACGCTGAGTTTGAAGAAGTTAAAGACGACAAGAAGTAAGTTGTCGATAGGAGGGCGTAGCCCCTCCTGTTCTGAGACTTAAATAGCGTAATTTTTGAATCTTCTGGTTTGAAAGCTTACGTTTGAACGCGGAAGCATCGCCTTCCGCGTTTGCATATCTTCAGGTTTATTTTGCTAGGTCAGTTTGTATTAATGCGCAATAGAGCTATTGAGAGCTGCGCTAGCAAAATGATTCATCCTTCGGCAGAGGTCGGGGAAGAGTTTTATTTACGGTTTTATTGAATACGGTTGTTGCATATGTCGAAACGAGATTATTACGAAGTTCTGGGTATTGAACGCTCAGCTGATG
>NZ_LWFZ01000747.1:0-2896 GCF_001635225.1 Oleiphilus sp. HI0086 | reverse complement strand
GAAAAGAACGTTCTTACACATCAAACAATTAATGAGGATTAAGGAAACATTATGACATTTCGTCGAATTATACTTGCGCTAGTAATGCTGTCGACTGCTGCCACAGCTTCTGCACTTGAAAAGAAAAAGTTCTGTATGTACGACCCGGTTGGAAAAAACGGTCCTGCAATGACATTCTTCGCTGACTTGAAAGCAAAAGCTATTCCTTGGGGTCTAGATATCCATTTGGAAGCTTTTACCGATGAAAAAGTTGCCTCTAATGATTTTAAAGCCGGTATGTGTGATGGTGTATTTCTTACCTCTATATTGAGTAGCCCATACGTTCCATTTGGTGGTACCTTGGATGCAATTGGTGGCATCAACAACGAGAAGCAGCTTGGTATCGTTCTAAAGGCCTTGACTAACCCGAAAGTTGGCAAGCTACTTACGAATGGTAATTACGAGATGGTTGGTACTTTGCCTGTTGGTTCTGTTTACCTATTCGTAAGAGACAGAAATATTGACTCAGTTGAAGAATTTAGCGGCAAAAAGATCTCGGTTCTTAACGAAGATCCACAAAGTTTGAAGCTTGCTAACCTAGTTGGTGCGTCTCCGGTCGGCACTTCTTTGACCACTTTCTCGGGCCAGTTCAATAACGGTAATATCGACATTCTACCAATGGTCGCGCTTGGTTATAACGTATTTGAGTTATATCACGGTCTCGGCGAGAACGGCGGTATTATCGACGAAAAACTCCTTTACGGCATGATGCAGCTTGTTACTCACAAGGACCGCTTTGCAGACGACTTTGGTCAAAAGATGCGTGAGTACATTCTTTCTCGTATTCCTGACATTAATAAAATGGTTAAGGATGCTGAAGCGGAAATCCCAGCGAAGTATTGGATCAAAACAGATGCTAAAACTAAGGAAGAAATTACTAAGTTTAAGCGTGAAATCCGTATGGCTCTAAAAGCAGAGGGTAACCACCACCCTAAAGCTTTAAAAATGCTTTGGAAAATCCGTTGTTCTGAAAATCCAACTGCTGCCGAGTGTGGTACACCAGAGTAATTTGCTAACTTAGCTTTTACTTTCTAAAGCCCGGCCGTTGCCGGGCTTTTTATTGTCTGCGATTAATCCATTGGTAGGAATGTGTATTACACTATTCATGACTAGCGGTCACAAATATAGATCTATATTATTAGCAAAATAAGATAAAAACCAAAAACCGAGGTTCTCATGTCACGCACTACACACCCAAGTCTAAGTTTTGCTACGCCATATCAACAAGGTAATGTAAACGTTAAAAATCGATTCTTTAAGTCTGCAATGAGCGAACAACTGGGAGACAAACAGCACAATCCGGGCAAGCGACTTGCTAAGTTATATCGTACCTGGTCAGCTGGCGGTACTGGGTTACTTATCACAGGTAACGTCATGATTGACCGGGCAGCACTTGGCGAACCAAAAAACGTTGTTCTAGATAACGAAAGCGACCTCGAGAGCTTCATTCAATGGGCGGACGCTGCAAAGCAGAATGACACCAAAGTTTGGATGCAATTAAACCACCCAGGTAAGCAATCGCCAACGTTTTTAACAAAGCAGCCAGTCGCCCCCTCTGCTATTCCTTTAGGTGGGGGGCTTGAAAACACCTTTGCCACCCCTCGTGCGCTCGAAGAAAGCGAAATTTTAGAAATAATCGAAAAGTTTGCGACCGCCGCAAAACTTGCCAAACAAACAGGCTTCGATGGTGTACAAATTCATGGCGCTCACGGTTATTTGGTTAGCCAGTTTTTATCTCCACACCACAACCAGAGAAAAGACAAGTGGGGCGGTAGCTTACAAAATAGAATGCGCTTTGTATTAGAGGTTTACCGTGCTATTCGTGAAGCCACAGATGATAATTACCCAATTGGCATTAAATTAAATTCTGCTGACTACTCGAAAGGAGGGTTCTCTCATGAAGAATCTATGGAAGTAGTCGAAACCCTTGCAAAAGCGGGAATTGATTTACTGGAAATTTCCGGCGGCACCTACGAAAGCCCAAGCATGGTAGGTCATAACATTAAGGAATCAACACGCCGACGCGAAGCATACTTCATAGAATATGCAGATAAAATCCGCGAGCGCGTTTCAATTCCACTTGTCGTTACTGGCGGCTTCCGCTCAGGTAGCGCAATGCTTCAAGCCTTAAAGAGTGGCGCAACTGATTTTATCGGTTTGGCTCGACCGCTCTCTGTTTATCCCGATTTTCCCAATGAGCTAATAGCAAATCCCGAGCACAAGATTGATATACCGAAACCCAGCACTGGCGTGAAGTTTATCGATAAAATGACCATGCTTGATATTACCTGGTACGAATCACAGCTTGCGAGGCTATCTAAAGGCAAACAGGCCATACCTGATCAGACAGCCTGGATATCTGTGGCTCAGACGCTCTCAGGCCTGGGAGTTCATGCCTTTACAAAAAGGCGTGCTTAGTCGCTCAATCTGATTATTTCGCCTCGATCGATATAGGTTGCCGAGCATTTCCTCATTAGTGGTATAGCTTTAGGCAACCTTTCTTATTTGTAAGGTATAAGCTAAGTGAATAGATATTCAAATTGTATTTTGCAGGTATAATAGCGACTTCGAGATTCTATTTAAGCAGTCATAAACCTCTATGGTTGAGCCAGTACTCCAAATTAAGCAGCTATCTTGTGAACGTGAAGACCGCATTCTGTTTTCCGGGCTAGAGCATAGTTTTCTTCCTGCCACGATAACGCAGCTCGAAGGCCCTAATGGTGCAGGTAAAACAACCTTGCTACGAATTTTAGCTGGCTTATTCACTTCATATGACGGCGTAGTTAACTGGCAGGGCGAAGCTCTATATAAATCCCAGCTTAGTTTCCAGTCTCAGCTTCTTTTTATTGGCCATAAA
>NZ_LWFZ01000746.1:0-3127 GCF_001635225.1 Oleiphilus sp. HI0086 | reverse complement strand
TTTGAGAATAACTTTTTGCGTAAATATAGCCCTGATATTGATGTGAAATCTCGGTGCGAGGGAGCTGGTTTACACTAGCAACTACATGTGGCCACGCCTTTTCAAAAGGCATGGATAGGGAAAACTGATCTATTTTGTGAAAAAAGGTACTTGCTTCAGTTGAGACGCAATTAGGCAGTGGTGGGCACCAATTGAGACTAGGTTCAGGATCACTTTGTTGTAGCGGGCTGACAGCGCAGCCACTTGTCATCGCTAGCAGAGTAAGGCTGACATAGAGAGCACAGTTCTTAGGCTTCAAGTGCTGTCACTTCCATAATTGCCTGGCGGAGTTCTGCGTTCAGAACAAATTTTGCTTCCTCTATTACACGTTCAACATCTTCACCGTATACCAACTTATTGGCGCCATTAAGTGTTAAGAATTCCTTTTTTTGCAGCGTTGCAATGAAGTTTCGGAACAGTGCTTTGTCAAAAAACTCCGGGGCATTGAGACCAAAGAGAATCGACATGCGTTCAGCCATAAGTGTACTCTGTTTTTCAAGTTCTTCGGCATCAAGCTTCCCTGAACCACTACGCGTAAGAATGGCAACAACTATGTAGTAGCGTTCCAAGGTCTGGATGATCAAACGAGATAAGATGGACAAGTTTACGAAGGCCTCACTGCCGCTTGCCGGACGAGTAATGTACTCACCGTTGTCAATTACCAGCTTGTGTTGGATGAGTACTTTTAGCCAGTCTTCAAATACTGTTTCGACCTCGTCACTGCTCCAGCGAAGGAAAAGTTCTGCCTGAATGTAAGGGTAGATTGATTTGAACAGGCTATATAGCTGAGTTTTCTCAATGCGACTGTTATTTTGCATTAAACAGGCGATCAAAGAGGGGATTGCGAACAAGTGAAGTATATTATTTCGGTTGTAAGTGAGCGACACAGCATTTCTATCGGTCAGGCTAATAATGTCGCCCAGTTCTTGTTTTTGCCTCTCGACCAGGTGCATATTTTCAGCGTACTCAATCCAGTCAAAGCCATCACCTTCGGCAAAAGTGATATCTTCGCTGTAAGGTTGTTCTTTTAACAGGCTATTGAAGCAGTTCATTACGCGGCCTAGTACTTTCGCATCCATGGCATAGCGTTCGGTTGCCAGTAGTACCAAGGCAGTGAAATTAATAGGATTAATCGCAGCGGAGCTATTGATTCCGGTAACGATTTCCTGAGAGAGCTTGTCGACAAAACCGGACAACCATTGCGGTTTCTCGGTTTGCATTCCCGTAAAGTCTCGCCAGTTTTCTTGGTGTTGGTCCAGGTAGGCCTCAAGGTAGATAGGTTCACCAAAGTTCAAGCTAACTTTACCAAAAGAGCGGCGTAGGTTTTTAAGTGATTTGAATAGGCCAAATATAGACTCTTTTTGCTTCTTGTTGCCACGAAGCTCGCCTTGATAAGAACTGCCCTCTAATACTTTCTCATAGCCGAAATAGGTGGGTACAAAGGCGATAGGCTTTTGTTGGTCACGGAGATAGGAGGTGACAGTCATCGCTACCATGCCAGCGCGAGGCGAAAGTGTGCGTCCTGTGCGGCTTCTACCACCCTCAACAAAGTACTCTACTGAGTAGCCGCGTTTGAAAATGGTGTGGATATACTCAGAGAAAACCGTTGAGTACAGAGGGTTGCCCTTGAAGCTTCGGCGCATAAAGAAAGCACCGCCGCGGCGTAAAATTGAACCGACAATAGGAAGGTTTAAGTTAATGCCCGCTGCAATATGTGGCACCATGATTCCCTCTTCAAATAATTTGGAAGAAAGTAATAGGTAATCGATGTGGCTACGATGACAAGGTGCGTAGACGACAGCGTGATCTTTGGTGACATCACGGACTTTGTCGACATTGTTAGCGCTGATACCGTTATAAATCTTATTCCACAGTTTATTGAGTAAACGTTCAAGAAAATGGATGGTGGATATTTGTAAGTTGGAAGCCAGTTCGTCTGCGTAGCTTAAAGCTATTTGTCTGGACTGGGCTGGTGTCTTACCTTCTTCACTGGCGTGTTTCTCAATTGCGGCTTTCACTGGGCCGCTATTAATAATGCCGTGAACGAGGTTTTGTCTGTGAGATAGGTTCGGGCCCAGCACGGTTTGGCGTACACGACGAAAGTGAACACGTAAAATACGAGCGGCTTTTCGAGCACAAATCTTCTCGTCTTGCTTACTTTCCTCGAGCATTTGTTGCACAGAAAGTGGCTGATTGAATTGTACTAGGCTGCGACGGCCGTGAAGGAGTATTATCAAGAGCTTTTTGAAAGGCCCGGATACCGCCCAGCCGTCAGAAAAAAGTAATCTAAACCATGACTTTTCTTTTTCGGGGGAGCGACCCCAAAATAAAGTGACCGGAACAAGTTGAACGTCCAATGGGTCTATATCGGAATTTTTATTGCTCTCGGCAATGGTCTTGACGATTTGTTTGAGCCGATTAGTGACCATAGGGGTTTGGCGTTTTTTAAACCAGTTTCCTTGACGTTCATACAAGAAGAAAAAAGAGCGCCTAACCGAGTTTTCATTGAGTTTGAGTTGTGCTTGGGCAGAAGGGAGTCCAGACTTAATGCAGCTGTTTTCGAGGACGAGACGAGCAGAGAGTGAGCTGTATTGTAAAACATAACAAACCGGCTTGTTCGGGTCTATTTTAAGGCTTTCCGTGTCGGCACCTTTTACTTCAACGCGAACCCACAAGAATAGAATTTTTCTTAGCAGGCTAAATAGTAAAGAACTTAATCCGAAAAAATGACTCATAAACTAAGGGTCTCCGTTTAGTTCAATTATGTGCAGTACCGGGTTGCTCTACTACAAGCATTCAGCGTCTTAACTTCTGTATATGGGCTGAATCATGTAATCGAGTTGTCGAGCAGTATATGTTGGTGGGCTAGTTTATAGGCAAGCCTGCCTCAAGGCAAAATTCACTTGTTTGCTGTCGGCCATAAATCACAGCTCTGTGGCTGCTTTATCTCAAGTCTTTCACATATTTGTAACCGCAAGGTTAAATCTGTGGGGCAAAAGATTACTACCTTGAAAGCTTTGCTGAAAACACTTGAAATTAAAGAGTACGCTCTCTATATTTTCCTGCCGGGCCTTACGATCAGAGAAGA
>NZ_LWFZ01000745.1:0-836 GCF_001635225.1 Oleiphilus sp. HI0086 | reverse complement strand
GATATCGCCAGGTCACCTTGTCTAATGTGGTCGACAGAAGAAATAAATCCACCAATAATACGCTCAACATCAGCCGCAAGTGAGCCTAGCCTCTGTTTAACTCTTTGCTCCGCACTAGCACCAGAGTTATAAGAAGTTAGCAGACCTTTGTAATTGACATCAACACCGACTTTCAATTCAGTCAATCGATTTAGTTGGGCCTGCCCAATTTCCTGATTAGCAATGACACCTGAGCCCAAGCCTCTAGCCTGGCCCATATTTTCGACCAGGGCTGGAATCTTGTTGACCACCAAGTCCATGCTATAGAAACTGCCTAACTCAGGATCAAGTATTAGGTTCGAGGTATCGCCAGCGTGAATTATCAGGTTTAGCACATCACTAATAAGGTCAGAGTGGCGAGAAAAACTGGCTTTAGCCTCAAGGCTAAATGCTATTCCCTTCAAACTGTCCCACTTCCTTTGAATCGCTTTGAACTTGCTAGAAGCTTGTAACTTTTCTCCTAATCTGGCGTCAACTTCTTTAGCCTCATCAAACAAATCGTTTATCTTTTGCCTTACAGACAATATTTTGGGTTCAAAAGAAGCGTCACCATTCAGATAAGCGTTAGTCATACCACGGTGTTGTGGAATAAACTGGAGTAGCTGTCTCATCGGTCGAATATATTCGACGCCGACGAGCTCCTGTTTAGAGAACTCTATTTGATCATATTGCTGAGCCAAGGTATTCACGACCAAAGCACTCAACATTAAGAGTACTGCACCCAGAAACATAAACTGCTGAGTGAGTTTAATATTGCTTAACTTAGGAAGGTGTTGAGTAAATCCCGACTTAACAAC
>NZ_LWFZ01000744.1:0-856 GCF_001635225.1 Oleiphilus sp. HI0086 | reverse complement strand
CAGTTTCCGGGTCCCGCGATGGTAATGGAGCAGTTCGTCTCTTTATATGATGAGCACGTTTCCGAGCGGACTAAAGAGCAAGCCTTCTACGAAAGGCAAGAGAAAAGAAATGCGGCACGAGTGGCTGAAGATCCATCTTATGTGCCTAAAATCAGAGCGTATACCGGGAAAGAAACTTTCCTCGATCAGATCTTTACCAGCTTAAAGACGGTCGCTTCTGGCTTCTTATTGGCTGCAGCGATAGCGATTCCCCTAGGCATTGCCATTGGCCTGAATAAAACACTGAACTCGGCTGTTAACCCGATTATTCAGGTGTTCAAACCTGTTTCTCCTTTGGCTTGGTTACCCTTGGTGACAATCTTGGTGAGTGCACTCTACGTCTCGTCAGATCCACTGGTAGCCAAGTCCTTTATTGTTTCGATGATCACCGTAACACTTTGCTGCTTATGGCCAATGGTGATCAATACGTCAGTGGGTGTTGCATCCATTGATGATAACTTGGTCAACGTAAGTAAGGTGTTGCGATTACCTGCTCTGAAACATGTTCAGAAAATTGTTTTACCTGCATCAGTACCGATGATCTTTACCGGAATGCGCTTGTCCTTAAGTATCGCATGGATGGTGTTGATCGCCGCAGAAATGTTGGCCCAAAACCCAGGCCTTGGAAAGTTCGTTTGGGATGAATTCCAGAATGGTAGTTCAGATTCACTAAGTAGAATTATGGCAGCAGTCGTTGTAATTGGTTTTATCGGATTCTTGTTAGATCGCGCAATGTTACAAATACAAAAGCGAGTGTCTTGGGATAATAAAGGCCTTTAAGCCTTAACCTGCCCGAACAGCTACAAGTAACGAAATA
>NZ_LWFZ01000743.1:0-17090 GCF_001635225.1 Oleiphilus sp. HI0086 | reverse complement strand
ATCCGCGACATCTCGGACACTGCGCCCTTTATCAACAACTTCTTGTGCAACTTCGAGTCTAAATTCTGGAGAGTATGTTGGTCTTGTTCGTTTGCTCATTTTGATACCTAGTTAGTTGATGGTGATAATATCACCTCTAATTAGGTGGCCAAAATTAGTGTGCCACTACAAGCAGCTAGTAAACCCGGCAATAACATAATTGAGAGATGTTTTAATTTCATCGAAATCCTTTCCTTTAAGTTTGCTTTAATCCATGCATTTAAGTGCAACATATAAGTAAATATAAGCTGCTTATTTTCTTTTCTATTTTTTAAATCATTAACTTTGAGTATATCCATTTTTCTTCCTCTATTTACATTTAAATTGCGCTAGAGAAATAACACGGGCTAATGCCTATGCAAGGCTCTAGCGCCTCGTAGTACAGGAAGAAATTTAATAAATTCTTGAAGAGGTTTAACCGGACATTAAAGGGACAATGGATCCCTTCATAACCTAAGACTAGCGAAGAATTATATGACTAGATTCGAAGTACTCGGTCTTAACGAGCCAATAGTTTAAACAGTTCATCACCAATCTGTGGCTCACCCTCAGGACAACAGCTCTCTGTTAACCCGGCATACTTAATGTTCTTTGAATAACGACGTGAAGCACCATCATTTTCAAGTCCACTGAAGAAGAACAGCTCTTCACGGTGGTGGTGTCGACATTCACCCGCGAATATCCAGGGTTCAAGGCAAAGTGTATTGTTGAAGCTACCCCACTTACGAGTATCAAAAAGATAAAGCTTATCAAGCTCCAGCTTATCGGAAGTAGCAAACTCATCGATATATGTACTTGCGCCAGAATACACTAGGCAATCCCAGTAGTAAGTGCCGTTATTTTCTGATTTGAACTTCTTGGGTTTAATATAGGCAAAGGAGTCTAGAAAACTTAGCGCACTACTCAAGCCCTGTTCAATATCGTACACCTCATCTAAAGCGTCCTGAATCTGCGCCTCGGTATATCCCGTAGAAGCAAAATGCTTCCATTCGTTGCGAATATCAATAATACGAAATAAGAGACTCTCAATGCCGCTATCCCCTTTCTGCCTAGTCAAATGGTAAAGCTGAGGGAAGCGTGATGAACCAACCGCGTCCGAAATATTTGAGTATTGCTTACAAATATCTCTGAATATGTGCAAATAGTTGCCAAGCGTTGGGCGACGCCACTTTTTCCAAACCCCTTTATCTATCTTGTCTCTTTCAGAAGGATGTTTTTCAAAGTACTCGGCCAGATTAATCAGCGCCAACAATTGCACCCAGTAAGTGAGGATATCGATCGAACTGACTAGACGCTTGTACGAGTCTACATGGCTATCCCTGATTGACTCAGCCATCACAACCACACAAGGCTTGGATAGTTGTCCAGGCTCACTAATATCGGTAGATTGGTTGGAGCGGAGTAAATCCCCAAGCTGGCTAAGTAAACCAGAGCCATACTTAAAGTCGACTACTAACCACAATATAAAGAGTGATGACAATGGTAGCCCGATAGGCAAAAGAAGCGATAAATTCGAAAGACATAAATAGCTGACAAGAATGTAAGCGAAAGCACTACATACAAAGCTGGCAGCAATTTTATAGCTGCTGTTTAATCCTGTTGTCAAATAGGTTAAAAGGAAAAGAAATAAGATGAGGGCAACTAGAAAAAAGACATCCAGGCCATTTAAATAGGCGTATCCACTATCACTAGCCAGCGCCATAGCCGTAGAAGCTAGAATGTAAACACCTGGAGTAAACGCTACTGTAGGCTCGGTTCCATAAAATATCACGTTTGAGTCAGCCGAATTATTATTTACTTGGCCAGACGGAGTAGTAACAATATGAGGCAGTTTAATCGGGCCACCTTTGTTATATGCCACATCATGCTGATCTTGCGCATCATGGGTAAAACCGATCAATACAGTGTCAGGAAGCGCAACGTCATTATCTGCATTACTAAAGTACTTTACATACAACTCTTGGAGAGACTGGGCAGGCATAACATTAGCCAGCGGTAGAAACACCTCTAGATCTTCAAACCGCATACGAGGAAAAGAACTCAACCCGTTCGATGGCAAAATGGGCAGTAATTCAGAATCTACTTCACCACGTGCGGCTAACGCTTCTGCCATATAAGGCACACTCAGTTGCCCTCTTGTTGTGGAGCTTATTTCGTTCACAGAGTAAAGGACGCTTTCATGAGTATTCACATGCGCGAACCTTACATTGTCCAACTGTGCAATAGGCGATATAGGTAAGCTCCAATTACGGTCCAGCGATCTAATTGGCACCCAAACTGCCTCAAAACATGAGAGTGACTTTAATAATTCTTGAGTATCTTTCTCATCAGCTAAAAGATGCTTTCCCACCCACGTTTCTTCTTCTAGAAAAAAGTCGAAAGCAAGATTCTGGACTCCCAATTTACAATATAGATTCAAAGACTCGGCTAATTTGTATGAGGCATATCGTTGTTTATACAGATCGGTGGAAGCATTAAACGTTTCAGATGTATATAAATCATGAATAGAAATACGCAAATCACTATCTAATGAATCATTAGTATTTAAATNCCAAGCATACTGCCGGACTTTCTCATCCCAAATTTGCGTAGAGTGCTGTACTGAGGGAATGTTAAATACAATTACCAACACGATCAAAATGGGAAAGACAATCAGCGACACTCTTGAAAGATATGCACGGTTAAATCTAGATAAAAAACGGTGAATTTGGAGACTATCCATTGTATGTGTTTACTTCTACTAAGTTGTCGGTTTTGAGGAGACTAGATTAACGATTTTAGCGGTTAGGTAAAAGCACTTCCCTTTGCTTTTATGCAACCACTCAAACCTCACTATCTGCTCGGATAGCTGAAGCTAACACGACACTGAGTGTTCTTAATAATTTCTTTGGACGCTTCAGCCAGAGCCTTAAAGCTTTTAAAGTCCTCACTTATTCTCTCACCATTGGGGGCAGTAATGCAGCACAGTAAACCTAAACCTTCCTTCCGACCTAACCTACAAGCAAAGAAACTCGTCCATTTCTCCGCTCTCGCTAAGTCGACACTTTTTGGCAGAGACCCTAAAACCTGTTCCACTGATAGAAAAGGTCCTTTCTTAGAAATCCAGTAGTTGATAAATAGCGCAAAAATATCTTCTAATCGCTGGCAGACTTCGGCATTATCTGAATCGACAACGCGTGGTCGCCAGCCCCTCTCTAGAAGCAATTCGAAAGCGCTATTTACTACCCAAGCAGGGATATTACCAATTCCTTTTGCCATATTGTCTAGTTTGGTTCCTGTCATAATAAAATGATCGCACCATCCACTCCCGGAGGCATAATCCACAATTAGTTGTGCTTTTTCTGACGGCGTAAACCCCTTCATAAATGACATATATTCCTTCACTGCGCTCTTACGGTATTCTTTCAAATTTGTGCGATCCACACCTCTCAACAAGTTACTGTTCTCGGTAATACTATTAATCAATTCCAGCAAACTCGTGTCCATTTCATATGTTTCAGTTGGAACTTCCGTGAAAGAGCCAATTGATGTCTTGGTTTCAATTAAGTTCATCATCATTTCGATTTCCTTTTTTAATCTACGCTTAGCAAGGGCACTTGGTTGTTGTTGAAATTTCACCGTCATTATCTTGTGTTGTCTTGACAGCCTTAGTATTTCTCTCACTTGTCTTAGCGATTCGAATATGATTCAGCTGGCCGAGGAAACGAGCATCTTCCTGGTTCTGCGGCTTGAACTTAAACACACTATCGAATAACACGAACGATCTAGACAGTTCGCTCGCAGAAATACTACTTCCTCCACGAGCTTTCAGCACTTCAGGTACCATAGCCAATACATGCTGAATCATTGCTTGCCACCCTTTAACCTCAATAACTTTGTTGTTTAGGCGCATAAAGCTTCTCACTTTTATCTTTTTACGACTTCCTTTATCACCAGTACGCTCAAATATATGCTTACGAACAACCTCGGCTGAAACTAATAATTGGAAGACAGCAAGTGGTGTTAAAGAGGCGAGTGTGTAAAATTCTCTGCTCTTATACTCGACGACAATGTACTCATCCTTATCCTTGTCATAGAACACTGCATCGGGCTTTACGAACGCCTTACTCCAGCAAAATGTTTTTGAGTCAATCGATATTTCAGCTAAATCATATTTAAAGTTAGGCAAAAACCTTTCTTGTACACTTTCTTCTTTTACGTCTTCGCTTCCAAAATCTTTAATTGATGCAAACTGGCTATAAGTGCTCATATCAGGTGCATCTAAACAGTCGAACTTTAGGTAAGGCAAATCTATCCAACGGAACTTATCGTTCCTCATTTCGTTAGTGTTAGCTTTCTTTATATGTTTGCTAATTTCAGGTGTAGATAGTTCTTTTTTGATTTGAGTCTGAATGTTAACTAGCTTACGCTGGAGATCAAATTCAGGGCGACAAGCAATTTTCGTTACACGATTGGTTGGTGATTCATGTTCTCTTATCGCGGGATTTGTAATTTCCTTATATACCTTGTACCAGACAGTAAAGGTGGCAACGGTAAGTAGTGTAATAAGTGCAGTTATAATTTCAGTTGTCATTTTCATATCCTCAAAAAGTAATTTAATTTGTAAAGCGTCTCTCGTAACGCTTGAAACTAGATTACGATTTGAGGATCAATTTCGTTAGGGACAGTAGGAGGACAACTGATTTTAGAAGAACAAAAAGCGGCTCTCTATTATGTCGAGCCGCTGTTACCTGTATGAAATAACTAGTTTACGATTTCTGTAGTTAGACTCGTAAATGCTCCCCAAAAGAATGGATTACTGTTCACTTTTAACATATCAAGCTGAGCTGTTCTCAGAGCATCGCTGACATCTTGCCCTGCCACTAAATGCTCGTAGAATCGCCCCATCAATAAGACAGTTTCATCGCTTGGTATAGACCAGGAACTCAGTACTAGATTATCAACACCAGCCATTAGCAAGCCTCGCTGAAGCCCAAACACCCCTTCACCAGATTGAATGTCACCGGATCCTGTATTACAGGCAGAGAGCACAGCAAGATATACATCATCCAAATCCATCGTGCTGAATTGACTCGCTGTCAATAAGCCAGCGCCACTGCTTTTAGATGTTTCATCATTAGCACCAGCTAATGCAATACCCGAACGAAGCATAGGGTTATCTTTCTTGATATAAGTTGTTGAGATTGTTTTATTTAATTTATTTACAAAAGCAGCAGGCGGAATATTATTATCAGCAGGTAAGAAAAAGCCGTGACTTGCAATATGGAGCGCCTTAAGACCCTTGTCATCTGCTAACACTTTACGTAAGTTAGCTTCTGAAGCTTCTTTGCCTGTGAGCGATATTATTGAAGACTTGCCTCGTAAGACTCTAGATATTTCTTCACCTTCATGTTTTGTTTCAGGTAGTGCTGAAAACTGCTGAACTTCGCGGGCGATGGTTTGAATTGCTCTCGTTGAAAAGGACTGGGTAGCAGATGGCGAGTTATAATCAGGATCCGTTACCACAACAAAGCTTTCAGGCAATCGAACTTTTTGTTTGTTATCAATACTACGAGACTGCACATACACAACTTTGTAGTCTTCTAGCAAGTAACGATTATTCTTTCTTAGAATAGATAATGGCATTGAATGAAAAGCGCCATCAGCATTAACTAATAAAGTCGATTTTCCTTCAACCAAATTATCTAACTTTGATAATGTAAGATCGTATATGCTCTCCAGCGTTTTATCTAAATCGAGTTTTTGCGGTTCAAGCCCTTTGGCCAGCGAGTTGTTAATAGTTGCATGATAAGTGCCTACAGCATCATCGATATTAACTGCATCCCCCAAATTTACCATCTCCAATTGACCAGAGGTTTCTGCTACAACTGCTATATAAGTCTCCCCTTCGAATGAAAGAGATTCGTAGTTAAAAGAGTGCAATTTAACTATGTCGATAAACACATCGTCAGGGCTCATTGCGCCAAGGAATTGATCAATATTCTTAGTTTCGAATAGTTCAGGATGATTAAATGCAAAAGTTCGTTTGAGCTTTAATCTGGCCTCTGCTTTTTTAAGCATTAATCTATTGTATGCCTCTAAGTCAGTACGCGCACCAGATAAAACTAGCTCGTCAAATTCATCGCTTATTTTAGCAAATTCATGGTACTTATTTTGTATATCTGGATTAGAAGATTTACGAGCTTTCTTTAGTATTTCAGAGTCAATCGAGAGTAACTGCCCCTTCAGATTTGAAAGATGCAAATAAAGCTCTGTGATTTCTGAGTGGGAATATACTTTCGAGTGAACAGCGTGTTGAAAAGCTGCGTTCGTTAAGCCTTTAACCCACTGTAGATAATCACGATCTTTCTTTTCATCCACCGAAAAAGCGAGAAGCCTAAAAATCGTCGTCTTTTTCTGAAGTTTAAGGGCTTTTAGATAAAGCTCTTTAGCTATCCCATGTTTACCACTCGCTGCAAAAAGGTTTGCATAGTGATAAAGCGTGCGCATACATCCGGCGAACACACCTTCTTCTGGAACATCATGAGCTTTAGGGTCAACCCTTGTTGAAATATCACAACTTATTTCATGCGCCGCTGCAAAAACATGCTCTAGCTCATCTATCTTGCCAAGTTTCTGCTTGACCACACCAAGCGCTAACCCCAAATTCTCATTGGAATCCTTTTTACTGGATGCATTCCCCATAGCAGATAACGCAGTTACCACCTGGGAAAATCCATTATTTGCATTAGCACTTTGAACAAAAAAGTTACTAATGAAGTCAAATGCTGGGCTCAAATATCGATCAGCCTTTTCATATTGGCCATGTTTTAGATAAAACTGTCCAACCTTTTCTTTAGCTGTGACATTGAACAAGTTAGCTTTAGATTGATTAGCTCTCGGTAAATAGGGAGAGATTTGCTTGTATTCTCTATCGTATTCTCCTTCCTCTTGCGATTCACCTCCTTCTAAATAGAATTCTTGTTTCAATTTAGGCATGATGGAGGATAGACGCTCACTTCCTTTAACAACTTCTTCTGCTTCTGCCAGAGATCCCGCTCTTAAATATGCTTTAATTAAGTTGGCTCTTGCACTGAAAACACTGTCGCTTTCGCTATCTTTTGACTCAGTCATAGCAATATTTTCGGCAACCTTCCAGAGGTCTATGGCCTTACTATTGTCTCCTATCGCAAATTCCGTTTGAGCCTGAATAAAAGCGTTTCTCAAGACCGGCGACATTTTAGGCTGCGACGATGCACACCCAATTAATACGGTAATACAAAATATATATACTAACGACAAGCCGTACTTCATAAGTTACATCCTTTTGAACCTTCAAAACTTTAAATAAAATTTGGGCGTATTCTATCCATTTCTAACGATATTTTTGTGACTCCATGCACAATCATTTCGCATCATAGAATCACTATGCACATAACTACCGAAAACTTAAACGCGCTCTTGAAATTCACGACAAACTGAAGAAAAGTAGTCTGTACTCTTGTACTATTAAGCGCTATGTATTTATCTTCAATTATATGGTTCCAAATGAGCAAGGGATTCTCTAATTTAATATCTTCTATAGTGTTGAGCTTTCTCGCAATCACAGCCCACAGCAATACCGATGACAATAAGGCGGCAGCCATAATTATCGATCTAAATGGCAGTACATGCGTAATCCAACACGCTAACTGTAACCCTATAAGCAAAGGCCAGTTTATATATAATCGAAGTAAGTTGTACGTAGAAGGCTCTGTAACGATTTTTGATCTAGACGAAAAAAACTGGAACAAACTACCGTCTGGATCTTATCTAATTACTTCCTCAACTAACCCAGTAAAGGAAAAGCAAATTGTTGAGAATAAACTATCTTCGCTATATACCATACAAAACCGCCCTACAGCTTCGATCTCGACTAGAAATGATTCAGACATTAACACCTGTACGACAGAACAATTCGAGCTTTGCAGAGTTCAAATCAGTAACCAAAATATAGAATCCTTGGCGTCTCTTCTAAACCTAGAATCAGTTAGTATCCCAAGCTACTCCAAGTATCAGAACCTAAATGAATCTGTGAGCAAAAACTCTGCTTTATCGGGCCTAATTGCCAAATCATGCGCCACAGTCGAAGGCTCCACAAGCGCGCCAAACATAACTGATATAGTGATCGAGAGTTCGGGTGGTTCTTTCAAACTATCGCCGTTATCATCAAATTGTGAAAGAGCTTTTCTCAGTGAAAAGGCATCTTTAGATACGGCTATCAAAGACCACTCAAGTAAAAATTATATGTGGGCGTTAATAGCGCTTTATCAAAAATACGACCTGAACTTCAACGCGATAAAGACCTTACAACAACTCAAAAACAGTCCATAAAACCTATCTTAGTCGTAAGAATTAAGCTACCTGCTCTTCAAGCAAGGCCAAGCTAATTGCATACCTAATTTCAGGGTAATCAATTTGCTGCTCGCAGCCTTCGTATATCTCTTTCAAACCATCTGGCCTACCAAGCTCATTCCATACTGTTAGAACCCTTTCTTTCTGATCTTCTGAAGTGAGGCTGGATAACTCTACATCTTCGCCATGAAGAGCTAAGCGAAAAAGATGACTTTTGATCGTTGACACATTTAGTTCACGCGCTTCAGCAATTTCTGTGATCGTTTTGCCTTGTTTGTATAGATCTAAGGTCTCAATATTAGTAGCGGTCAAACTAGGGACAGTAAACTCACTAGAATTATTTTGTTTTGTGGTATGTATTCGCGTGTATTCGGGTGCAAATTCCTTCCCTTCAGTTTCGAACTTGATCACGACAGGCAAAAAACTATCAGCAAATTTATCAACTTTAAGCTGCCCAATACCTTTGATATTTATCAGGTCAGCTGATGTTTTTGGCAATTGCAAAACGATCTGCTGCAAGTCTGCATTCGAAAACACGGTAAAAGCAGGGAGAGACATCTCAGTAGAGATTTTATACCTCAAGCCCTTTAACTCTTCTAGTAAAACCATCTCGTGTTCAGAAAGATCTCTATCAACAAATTTCTTATCTAGTTTTTTCTTTAACTTTTTCTTTGGAGCGTTTTTCACAACTTTCGAAAGTTTCTGAGGCTTAGTAATTCCATTAGCCGAAATATATTCAGCAATCATCTTCACGAATACATCACTATATTTTTCTAATTTGCTCTCTCCGACGCCGCTTATACTACTAAAATCGTCCTTCGAGGAAGGCATATTAATAGCCATGTCTTTCAAAGACGCATTGTTGAAAATCGTGTAAGCAGGTAAATCAGCCTCCTTTGCAATCTTGTTGCGTAGCTCTTTGAGTTTCTCGAGCAAAGTGATTTGCTCTTTAGATAAGTCTGCATCCATAGCAACTTGCTCTACTACTTTCTTCGCCTTTGGATCAGCGAGCCTAGACAGTAATACTTTAGTTTCCCCCTTCAAGACATCATTAGACAGGCTTGTGAGCTGCAGTACATTTCTATTAGAGAAATCAATACCGAGGTATCCTCGATCTATCAACTGGGTGATATATTGAATCCAATCTTTCCAAGACAAGTCAGCGCCAGCGCCATATGTCTTAATTTGATTAAATCCTTCTTCAACAAGCTCACGACGCTTCGATCCACGCAAAACATCAACAAGCATATTAGCCCCAACTGACTTTCCTAGACGATTTAGTCTAAGGCACGCAGAAATTGCTTTTTGTGCAATCAAAGACCCATCGAAAGTTGTTGGAGGGTTTAAGCAGTGATCACAATGGCCACAATGTGCCTCTTTATATTCACCAAAGTAATTAAGAACAAAGTTTGTGCGGCAGCTAGAGGTCTGCGTGAATTCCCACATGCGATCTAGTTTTGAACGTTGAACGTTTCGATGTGACTGATTGGGTATATCATCAACAAACTTATTGAGTGTTGTCATATCATTATACCCTGCGAACAATAGAGCTTCTGCAGCTTCACCATCGCGGCCAGCTCTACCAATCTCTTGATAGTAGCTTTCAATATTCTTTGGCAGATTGTGATGAATAACCCAACGAATATTCGGTTTGTCGATACCCATACCAAATGCTATCGTCGCGCAAATAATCTGTATCTCATCCTTAATAAACTGATCTTGAACGCGAGCTCTTTCTCCGCTTCCCATTCCCCCGTGGTAATAAGCAGCAGCAATCCCTTCTTGTTGCAACTTCGCCGCGACTTGTTCAGTGTTCTTTTTGCTAAGACAGTAAACAATACCCGCTTTCCCCTCTCGTGCTTTCACAAACTTCTTAATTGTCTCTATACGCTTTTTCGCAGGCAACACATCAATTTCTATGTTCTTACGTTCAAAACTAGATAAGAATGTTTTTGCTTCGTAAATGCCAAGCTGGATTTTAATATCTTTTTGCGTGGCCGCATCAGCTGTCGCAGTTAAAGCCACAACAGGAATATTTGGGAATAATCTTATTAATTGGCTAAGTTGCGTGTACTCAGGTCTAAAGTCATTTCCCCACACCGAGACACAATGCGCCTCGTCTATCGCAATCTGATCGACCTTGATAGATTGAATCCATTGCATAAATCCCCAGGTAAGTGCCTTTTCTGGTGACACATATAGTAATTTGATATCACCGTAAGCTACACGCTCTTGAATAATTTGGATATCAGCCTCGCTACATGAACTATTCAAAGCTTCTGCTTTAATTCCATTCTCCTTTAGAGAAGAGACTTGGTCTTGCATAAGTGCAATAAGTGGAGATATGACTATTGTTAAACCTTCTAAAAGTATGGCCGGCAGCTGATAACAAATAGACTTACCGCCACCCGTTGGCATAATTACTAAACTAGATTCATGGTTGAGCGTACGATTTATGACGTCTTCTTGATTTAAGCGAAAAGAATCGTATCCGAAATACTTCTTTAAGGTTTCGTGCGTGCTAGTTGTCTTGATATCCATGTTAAATAACCGTGTTCTTTATAGTAATGAAGCTCTAACCTACCGCCATAGTTTTCAAATACCTTACAAGCCAAGTAGGTTGTATCGCGTATGTCGTAACGCTTGAGATAATCTTACGAGTTAAGAGCTATGTCAGTTAGGGACATTAGACGGACAGTTAATCTGAGATTCCATATGCTGAGCATATTCATAAAGTTCTCGATAAGCTTCCTCGCCTTCGGATATCGTTTTAATGTAATAATTTCTAACTACCAGCGCGGTAATACTAGAGGTAAAAAGTATCACAAGAATATCGGTGATCAGTTCTGCTAATTGCATTTTGACACCTCTTTCTGACTATCAATTATTTCCTTTTTATTGTTAAGCAGCCGAGGAACAACGACTAGGTCTAAATGATACTTTGCTAACTCCTTCAGTGTGAAAGCCTCTGCATTCTTTAGAATCTGCTCCAAAGCCTTATACTTTTCAAACCACTCTCGATCACTGGCGGGATAGAAAGTATTTACAAAGTCTGCACCGTCTTCGATAACGACCCTAACTTTTGCATTATTAAAGTCGACAAGTTCAGCCCAATAATGCCCTCTACCCTCAAACCCATCAACATATCCCATTTTTAGAAGACGAATCGTATCGTTTTCACGGACCTCTCCACTTAATTTAGACTGATTTAATATCCCATAACGTAAAGCTAATGTTCTATTCGGATGCCCAAAACATTTATACAGTAAAGGTTCATCCTTACAAGAAAATCTGCGCGAGACCGCTGACTTAGCAATTTCTTTGCTTAGGCCAGACGAGTCATACCTATCAGTACTTGCATTCTTTGCGATCTTTAGGAATAAAAAGGGCACAAGTCCTATTAATATCGCAATTGGTAGAAATACCAACATTATTCGAACAACATCAATCATTTTTTAATCTCCATATAATTTTTGAACCGATGAACTTACTTTCATCTAGGCGGCTTTTAAATCCTTTAGTGTGCTTTCAACACTGCAGTGGTTCACAATCCGTGATTTAGCTTGGTAAGACAGGATATACCTATTTAACTCGCTTAAATTAAGCACTGGCACATTCCCTGAATGTCTAACTCGTACAGAAGAATCTTGGTTCGAGAATACAACCACACCTTGAACCCACGCTCGGCCGTTCTTTTTCTTCAAATCATCAGAAAGTAACCAAACGAGCTTCTTAACTTGTGCGATTGGGTTACGCATCGTTTTAGAATAAGGCGTACCGCCTCGACCTACCTTTTGTACATGCCAATCTTTATCACCTTCTGTTCCATAAATTGAGCCGTTATTGTGTTTCACTTCAATCACAAAAACTGTATCGGGCCCCATTACAATAATATCAGCCTCGTTAAAGCCCGTTCGTGACTTTTCGTTCGGTAGGTCCACTTGGTTATAAATCGTGTATGAGTCAGGTAAATGGCTTAACACATTCATGGTTATGTCTTCACCAACTGCTCCAGCTCTAAGAGTTTGACTGCCGTTTTGGGAGCCCCAAGAAATCAGAGCAAAAACCATGACTATGGCTGCCGCTACTGGGTGTAAAAACAAGGCACCTAGCGCTAATATCAGGCCGACGATCATAACCCCTTTACGACTTTTTCTTTTTTGCGCATCTGCTTCTATTGTTAATTTATTGCTTGTTACGTATTCCAGGTTTGCCATGTTTACTTCCTTTTATTTCAGATTAGTGCTCGGTTCTTATTACGAATAAACTTTTTCGTCTACTCGTTGAATTGGAAATAATATTACTGTGCAGCCTGCAACAAAGTTAGGGACAAGTGAGGGACACGAGTGTTTGGTGTTATAGACACACAAATAGAACCAAAAGAGAAACCAGCTATAAGCATTGGACCTGGATAACCAATGCACGCTGCAAACTTGACTAATAAGGTTTAACTTAAGCATTGACCTTATGAGGCTTTTAACCCTGGAATTACAACAACATCTATATGGTATTTTGCTAGCTCCTTTAAAGTAAACGAATCGTTATTCTTTAATAACTTTTCTAATGTTTCATATTTTTGGAACCATTCCTCGTCACTTAACGGATAAAAAGTATTGATGTAATCAGAGCCCTCGTTGATAACAACTCTGACCTTCGTGTTTTCATAATCACAGAGCTCAGCATAATAATGACCACGACCCTCAAAACCTTGAACAAGCCCCTGTTTAACAAGTCTAATCGTATTTTTCTCAACTCCATTTTCAGCATTCATCACTCCATACCTGAGCGCTAAGGTACGGTTTGGGTGGCCTGTGCAGTTAAAAACAACTGGATGTTCAGAATACGGTTTATCACGAGCTATCTGATTTAGTTTTTCTTGGTTAATATGCCTTTCATATTCTAGCTTTTTCAAAACAAATTTTATTAGTGAGGCTAGCGATACTAAGGAAACGTACAAGACTATTAAACTCAATATACCTATTGCGAAGTTACTCAATATTGTTTTCCTTTATTCAAATTTTATACAGAACTTAAGCTACATATACTGCCGGTAGTCCACTGCTGATCGTAGATATTCAAAAAGGGATCCTAGGTTCGATTGATATAAAATTCTAAAGCTTTTTCTTCTACGAGATTTAAATGCACAAGTTTATTCGCTAGAACCTTCTCCCAACCTTTTTCATGATTTATATGATTCATAATGCGAGTGTTAGATTTAAACCAGCTGACGGACAGCCGATTCGACTCTAGCACGGATAAAAGTTCTACTTCGTCTCTTATTTCTCCAATTGTTGCCGCAAGTTCGATGTATGGTTCAGTCTTATTTGGCAAATAGAGAATAACAAACGAGCCAGCACGATTAACAAACAATACGAAATTATCTAAGGAAGCTGGATTTGAGCTTTTAATACTTAGACTACCGGCAGAACTAATCACTAGCGCTCTATAATAGTTTTGGGTAACAAGATAGGAATGTTTAAAGGATAATTGAATTTGGTTAGCAAACTTGAATTTCGTACTAAGCCAATGTTTAAAAGCTAACTTATCACTATCTTTAAAAGTGACTTGAGGAAATCCACAAGCGACAAACTGAGAAGTATCTTTCTTCGAAATAAAATTCTGCTGTTCTCTAAAAAGCAGCATATCCGTCATCTGAGCGAATCTAAGTTTTGCGTAGTACTTGTCAATAGCCTCCACATCGAAATGCGCTATCAACTTCTGTTTCAAACTGTGATCGGCTTTATGTGCCACCTTATTGTCTAATCTTTCTTTTAGAACGAAATTCAGAATATATTTTTCATCAGGCTTAGTTGCAGAATTTAGTACTTGAACAAGTTTTAAGTCATTTTGCCCTGCGTGTCCTTCCCAATACACCTTGGCAATAGACTTTCTAAATCGAGCTAGTTTCAGTAAGGCTGCAAATGGCAAGTTTTGCTTTAAGAAAAATTCGACAGGAGCCCCATCACTTTGAAACATTTCTCTGCATACGCCATCGAAATAACCTTTCATGCATTGAGAATAAAGATGTGGATGACTCTTACACTCTTTTGCCGCAACGTTAAGCGGCTTCTTGAATACATTTTTTTTGCTGAAATACCAGTAGTAGACCTTAACTGCTAAGTTTGAGTTTTTTGAGTAATAACGCCAGAAAGAGCTTGCAAGGGACTTAGCTTCTTCCTGATCTAACTCATCCCAAAAGTCGTTGCTAATAAGCATGAGCAAATCAAACTCTGAAAGGTGTTTGAACTTATTAGACCTAATTAGAGCTAATAATTCGTCGCTACCTTTAACACTGAAGTTTGCTCTGAGCGCCAAATTATCTCCAGAAAAACTTTTCCCCTTGAAGGAACCTAGAGAATTAGAAAGCGAGTCCCAAGCTTTAGTAGATGGTTTAAATCCCCCTAGAGTAATCATTTTAACAACCTAACCGCCTCTTCATAAGTTCCCTTAAATTGAAGGCGAAACATTACTTTCCGGTCCGCTTTCGTTGCTACTTTTTGGTTAGCTTCCGTCTCGCCTCTACCTGTCACTGTGAGCTTGTTCATTAATTTGGTCTTATGAGGAAACTCAAAGCTAAGAATATTCTGCATAACTGCATTGGCACGTAACAAACTAAGCTGCATGTTATAACCGTAATCCCCTACTTTGTTCGAATGTCCTTCAACAATTACGCGCACGACTTCTTCTGCAGCGTCAGGGTTCTTATAAATACCTCTCGCGTACAGTGGAATAAAGCGCTTTAGGAATTTAACACCCTCCGCAGAAAGCTTCGCTGAATCGTGCCCGAATAAGATATTATCCATAATTGTAATATCTCCTGTTTCAGGATTGATCTCTGCCTGGATACCATCTGCATTAAGCTGTTCACTAATCGCTTGAATTACAAAAATACGGTTTTGTTGGCTTTGTTCGTGACGCTGGCTAAGAAGTAACATAGTCGCCACAACGAGCAAGGCGAAAATCATCATCAAACCCGACATCAAATCCCCAATTGACATCCAATGTGCATCAGACTCCACTGCATCATGCTGGCTCATGCGTCAAATCCTTTGAATGCTCTGTAGAATCAGCAATACTTGCCGCGGTTGCTAGAACTTGTGCTACATTCAAGAGCTTGGCGTGCACATCAGTCGATGACTTATTAACTGACTTAATGTACTCATCAAGAAACTCTCTGCTTGAACCATGATAATTGGCTACCTCGTTTAAGAGTTCCTTCAGTTGGGCGTTTTGGTGATCAGAGCCTTCTTGAATTTGTTTGAGCAATTCACGTGATGTGCCGACCACCTGATTCAACACAGCCTCTATTGAAGCAACTAACTCTGCATCTAATGACGGCATTTGTGTAGCCAGCGCATTCAGCGTTTCTAAGTGCGCCCCAAGATCGGTGTTTAGCTTTTCCAAGGTTTCATTGAGAATTTCACCTGCCGAAATGAGCTGCTGACTTAGTTTTTCTCCTACTTCCTGTTGGAATCTATTTAGAACGTTTTCGATGCTAGCAATAGACTCCTGTTGATGTTCGCGCAGTTTGTCTACTGTCTGGTCGAGCTCTTCTCCCAGCGGCAAAAGTGATTCTGTTAGTTTAGTAACCGAAGTAGTGCTCTGATCAACAAGTCCCGCTGTACTTTCTAGACGCACCTGAATTGGTTCAATTACTTGAGACCTAAGGTCATCCATCATCTTTTGTAGTACCTGCTCGCCATTTTCTTTTTTTATTTCACTTAAGACATTAAGCTCTTCACCTATACGTTCTAACATCGGAGAAAGTGAGCTAGTCATTTTGTCAGCAATCGCATCAGCATTAAATGACCTAGCCGATTCCGCCATGGCTTGTGCAGCATCAACCATGTCATTACTACCCATACTCGCCACCATGTCAGACATATCGAATAATCTAAAACCCTTTGATTCTAAGGCTTTGATTGATTCAATATTCTGGTTTCGAACCTTTCTCAAAAATATGGTGTGGCGTAACAAGCTCAAGACCAGACCTCCAATAATACCCGCTACTGAGGTATAGAATGCGACTTTCATACCTTCTAACAGCCCACCAATCGAAGCTAGTAACTTGTCGGAAGAGCCTTTGGCATGCAAATCAAGTGGTTCCAAATCACTTAAGCCGTAACTAATTCCAAGAAAGGTCCCTAGTACGCCCAAGGAGGTTACAAAGGCGGGCATCCAGTCGAAGCCAAGACTCTTTTCTTCAAGTGCTTCTGGCCACTTTCGAATACAAATTGGACCAGAATTTTGCGCAGAAACAATACCATGTTTCGACTTTAGCAGTTGCGCGGGAGTACTTTCTAATAACTCCTCCTGTAGCTTTGCCTTATCTTTCTTGTCTACAGTCATGACCTTGAGCCACACCGCCAAGGTAGCGAGAGTGAAAAAACCGATAAAGGCAAAAAAGGTGGTGTTGATGTTTGATTCAAATAAAACTGATAGATCAATCATGTTTGTAGTTCCTGACAAGTACAGCTAGTTCATTTTTAGTTAAGAATTCTTCGGCCAGTCTCTTTGGCATATGAGCGCCGTCCGTATATGGACCTATTTTATTAGGCAAAACGACGGAATAAATTTCTTCTGATGTCTCTTCAGTGTCTAGCTGAAGGTATACGGAAGGAAACTCTCTTCTTAGTAGCTCAATTTGATAGGCTAGTTTGGTGTGCCTAAAAAACTCA
>NZ_LWFZ01000742.1:0-13155 GCF_001635225.1 Oleiphilus sp. HI0086 | reverse complement strand
AAGCATAAAACGTTTTATAGGTGAAAACTCAATCGCATCGGTTGAAGAGCCTCGAATAGTCACTACTGTTTTATGCACTCCCGCTAGGTGGCAAGCTACAGCCATATGAAACCCTGATAGTTGTAGTCCAGTGAAGTGAACGATATCAGGATTGATATCAAGTATCTGACGTCTAATATCAAGAATTCTTTTAAAACTTATTCCTTTACCTATTTCTGGGTCATACACTATTTCATGGAACGAAAACTCGTCAGAAAGAGACGAGCCCATAATTCTTTTTGTACTCGTATAAGGCCCCCCCCCCTTCCCTAAAGTAGAAATATCCATAGCTATTCTGGGCTTACTTTGTAAACTTTTACTCATAGATCTATTCAACATTATTTACGTTCAGCACAAAATTACCGATATCTTTGGAAGTACTTTCAATAGAAAAGTATGTTTTAGCAGCCTTCCAAGCATTGTTTCTCATTTCAGCCAAAAAAATCTGGTCCAAAGCACTGATTCTGTTAAGACCACACAACATACTAGCCACAGTCTCATCTTCGCAAACAATACCTGTTTTCAGATCCTTTAAGTATTCAACTAAGTCGCTCGTATGATTTGCAATAACGGGTGTCCCTACCGAAAAGCTCTCTACAAACTTGGTAGGAAAGCCTGCGTTGGCATAGCGTTTATTTGGGCGTAATAAAACACTAAAGTCAGCATTTCTTACGATACTTATCGCTTGGGCTTGAGGAACAACACCATAGCACTTCAAGCACTCAGGTATCTGCTGAAGCCCTCTTTTTTGTAGTGCCGGAAAAGTCAGCAATTGTGCATTCGTAATGCCAGCAATATGGAGTAAAAATTTTTCACCGTTTTGGTCTAGTTGTAACAAAGCTTCCAGAACATTATCTAAAAAATCTTTATGGCCAGGGCTACCAGTATAGCTAAGAGATATTTTTTCAGACTCACCAGACCTTAAACGAGCTTCTGTGCTTGAGGTGTCTAGTGTTGGGGGGACTCTAACAGTGTTACATCCTTTTGATTGATAGTACTCATCCAGATAGCGGCTAATAGCAATGATATTACCGCATTTAGGGCTTAACACATGCATCGCAAGTTCGATATTCCAATAATACGGATTTAGGATGCCATGCAACCTACTGGGAGGGTCGTACCACTCAACTGCGTCAAAAATCAAGGGGATGTTATTACGCCTACACCAAGGAAGTAATTTAAGAAAGTAAGGCGAGTAACCACTATATAAAATAATTGCATCAGGTTTTTCGTCTAACACATCTAACCAAGCAAGCGTTTTTTTACCTATCGTTAAGTAAGCCAAGTACTTCAGCAGCTTCGGATAAGCTTCAGCCGTTCTTTCATTTAGAGAGTGAACCTCAATTCCTTCATAATCGAAAGAGCTGCCGTCTTCACTGGGCTGCTGGCCACTCGCAACCTTTACCTTATATCCATTTGCCTGTAACGATTTGGAAATACCCAGTATGCGCCTGGCTGCCGCCCCACCGTTAGGAAATGCAAATGGGCCGACATAGATGACTGTTTTTTGTTTAGTACTCACGCCAAACGACCCGGTTTACATAGTCGGTATAACTTAGAATGATACGCACCACTTTGTCCGATACATTCGGCATACTGTAATCATAAACCGGACGCAATAAGCGCTCTTCACCACCCGGTTGAGACTCAAGCACTTCCAAAGCCTGCATAACACGCTCAACACCTAAACCAACCATCATCACAGAAGCTTCTTCAAACCCTTCTGGCCGCTCGTGAGCTTCTCTAATATTGAGAGCAGGAAAATTTAGAATGGACGATTCTTCAGTAATAGTGCCACTGTCGGACAACACCACCTTGGCACTTTTTTGGAGTTTATTATAATCATGGAAACCTAAAGGTTTCTGAAGCTGGACAAGCTCATGAAACTCAATACCTTGCTCTTCGATGCGTTTTCGCGTACGAGGATGAGTCGAAATAAAGACTGGCAACTGGTAGGTTTGTGCAACGGTATTCAAAGTCTCAGCCAAAGCACGTAACTGCTTTGGCGTATCAACGTTTTCTTCTCTATGCGCACTCACTAAAAAATATTTCTCGGCTTCTAAGCCAAAACGCTCGAGTACATCTGCCTCGTCAATTTGATCCATATAATGGTTCAACACTTCAAACATTGGGCTGCCAGTTTTGATGACCCTATCAGCCGGTATGCCTTCAGAAAGTAAGTAGTCTCGGGCGATTGTGCTATATGTCAAATTAATATCTGAGATATGATCAACAATTTTTCGGTTCGTCTCTTCAGGTACACGCTGGTCAAAACATCTGTTGCCAGCTTCCATGTGAAATATCGGAATCTTACGGCGTTTGGCAGGCAAAGACGCTAAACATGAATTGGTGTCCCCTAAGATAAGAATCGCTTCTGGTTGAACTTGCTCCAACACCTCATCTACCTTGATGATTACCTGACCAATTGTTTCTGCGGCATTCTTTCCTGCCGCATTTAAAAAGTAGTCAGGCTTTCTAACACCCAGGTCATCAAAAAATACTTCATTCAACTCATAGTCATAGTTTTGACCAGTATGAACAAAAATATGCTCACAGTAAGCGTCAAGCTTTGCCAAAACTCTGGACAAACGAATGATTTCTGGTCGTGTACCGACTACCGTAACTATCTTTAGCTTTTTCACTATCAATACCTATACCTTGTACCCAATCGTGTCGGGCAGGTCTCTATTAAATATCTCATTTGCCCATAGCATGACATACATTTCGTCATCGCCAATATTCGTAATGTTATGAGACCAACCAGGCACTGTTTCTACCACTTCTGGGTGCTCTCCTGAGGTTTCAATAGTAAAGGTCTCACCTGTCACAATATGCTTGAACCCAAACTGGGCACGCCCCTTCAACACGAGAAATTTTTCGTTTTTGGTGTGGTGATAATGCTCGCCTCGAGTGATGCCGGGGTGAGCAGAAAAAAACGAGAACTGACCTGAATCCTTGGTTTTAAGCATTTCTACAAAGACCCCTCTTGGGTCTTCATGCTTCACCAGTTCGTAAGAAAACTGTTGTGGGGTATAGTAACTTATGTATGTTGAATAGAGCGCTCTCACAAACCCAGTACCGACGGGTTCTGCCACACCTGTCTGTCGCATATTTTTAAACTGTCTCAACTGCTCTGCCAACTGCCCAACACTTGTTTCATAAACAGGGCTTATTTCTGGAAGGTGATATTCACTTCTATGCTCTGACTTGATGGTATCAATAAAGCCATTAACTACGTCATCAATATAAACCAAACTAACTGGAGAGTCTGGGTTATCAATACGAACAGGAATATCATTTGCAATGTTATGACAAAAAGTTGAGACCACTGAGTTATAGTTGGGCCTGGACCATTTGCCAAACACATTCGGCAAGCGATAATTATAAATAGGATTTCCTGCTGCCTCTAGCAAACCTTGGAGGGACTTCTCAGCGCTTAACTTACTCTGCCCATATGGGTTGTCTCGATCTGCTTGAATAGAGGATGAAAACAGTACAGGGGCTTTGTTGCCACACTCTTTAAGTGTATTAGCGATAAGCTCAGTTAAGCCAGCATTGCCCGTGTTAAATTCTGACTCATCTTTGGGTCTGTTAACCCCGGCTAGATGAACAACAAAGTCCACTTCATTTAATTGCGCGGTTAACTCTTCGACAGAATTCTCTTTTGAATAAGTAACATACTCAATACCTTCTTCCTTGCATCGAACCTGGAGGTTTTTAGCAANAAACCCTTCCGAACCTGTAATTAATATTTTCATAATATAGAATTTAACTTGTCTAATCCTGAATATTCAGCTGCTCTCTCACTTCCTTAAGAGATAACAAAACTTCTTTAACTTGCGAGACGTCAAGGCGTTCGGTGTTATGAGAGTGGTAATCATCAAGACTAGACTCTTCTTCATTCCCTTGAGTGAAGTATTTTTCATAGTTGAGGTCACGATCATCCATTGAAACCCTGAAGTAATCGCCCAAATCTTCTGCTCGCGATAACTCTTCGACTGAAGCGAGTGTCTCGTATAGTTTTTCGCCATGCCGAGTGCCGATCACTTTAATATCAACCTTGGAATCAAAAAGTTCCATCAAGGCAATTGCCAGATCATCAACTGTACATGCAGGTGCTTTCTTAATAAAAATATCACCCTGCCGTCCATGAGAAAACGCATAATCAACCAAGCCTACCGCTTCACTCAGGGCCATTAGAAATCTTGTCATGGCCCCGTCTGTAATTGTGATAGGTTTTCCAGCTTTGATCTGCTCAATAAAGCGAGGAATAACGGAGCCACGAGAGTACATCACGTTTCCGTAACGAACGCAGGTAATCGTAGTATCAGATGAGGTGCGGGCGTAAGACTGTGCTACTTTTTCCATCATCGCCTTACTCATACCCATCGCATTTACTGGGTACACGGCTTTATCGGTGCTTAGACATACCACTTTGCTAACTTTATTAGCAATTGCTGCTTTAATTACATTATCACTACCTGTGATATTCGTCATGACAGCTTGCATCGGAAAGAATTCACACGATGGAACCTGTTTAAGGGCCGCTGCATGAAAAACGTAGTCGACTGTATTTAACGCATTATAAACTGAGTCATAATCGCGCACATCGCCAATATAAAACTTCACACGCGCATCATTCATGTATTCGGTGCGCATTAAATCCTGCTTTGCTTCGTCTCGGCTAAACACTCTTACTTCTTTACAATCTTGCTTAAGCAAATAATTGGTAACCGTTTTACCAAAAGAGCCTGTACCGCCCGTGACTAGAAACGTTTTGTTCTTATACATCAAATATCCTTTGCTGATCTCTTGTTAGTGCCTATTTTGATAGTGCTCAATCAGCGTCTAAAAAGGGTTATACCCGTTATCTACATAACGCACTCTGTTCCAATGTTTGAAGTTTTTGTATGCAGTATGTACAGACTTAAAATGCTGCCACGTCAACTGCCCCTTCATCATCAAAAAAAGTATCTTTAACAATTTTCTTTTTGGCCAGTAGTTACAAAACCTCTTAGCGTCTTCTTCACTTAAATGCAGAACCGCCAATTTCAAGGTTGCCATTGTTGTCCAGTATTCTATTCGCGGGGACGCTTTATCTCCACCACACGTTGATACGCCACCCTTATGCCAAAGACTCGCTTTTGGCGTGTATATCAATTTGTAGCCCGATTTGAGAGCGCGAAATGCATAGTCATTTTGCTCTCCATAAAGAAAAAAGTACTCTGAGTAGCCGCCATTTTTTATATATAGGTCTTTATGGAATAGCCAGAAAATATCATCAAGCATGCCCATTTCCATCTCTTTTTCATACTGGCCGACATCTTTCTCGCGCTTGCCTTTAACTAACGACACCTGATTCAAACCATTATTCGGGTCTTTTGCTTGCCCAACATATTGAAGCGAGTCATTTTCACCGTAGTTGTATACTTTCCCCGACACTATCGCTAAATCATTATGACGCTTCGCGCAATCGACTAACTCAGTAATTGACTGATTTGCAATCAAGGTGTCGTTATTCATTATTAAGAAATAATCAGCAGCTGCCTTTTTTCCCTCTTTTAACCCGTAATTAATACCGCCCACATAACCAAGGTTTTCAGGCAAGGGATGAAAAAGAAGTTTATCGCTTTCTGGTAGATTCTCTTCGAGCTTTTGTCGAACGTCATCTCTGGAACCATTATCTATTAAGCAAATTTGGAAATTTTCATAATCAGACTCCAACAAGGAGTTAATACAATCTACTGTGTACTGGTCTTGATTGAAATTCACAACAACCACAAATACTTTGCTTTGACCTTGATCCATCATTATCTTCTTTAGAGACCCTGTATACTTAATCTAGAAACTTATTTCTACGATACTATCTCTAGCAACGCATTAGATACTATTTGTACATCCGCTTTGGACAATCCCATATGCATTGGCAGTGATATAATTTCGTTACTAGCTTGACGCGCCTTAGGGCACAGGTCACCTGACTGCGCATACGGTTTATACTCAGTATTGTCTGCGTAGTGAACGCCTGGATAAATATCTCGTTCGTTTAACGCTGCCAAGACTTGGTCTCGATTCTCTACCCTTACCTGAAGCAGGTGATGAGAGGACTCGCTATTCGGAGCATCAGGGACAACATTAACCCCCTCCTGATCACTTAGATACTCCTTATACCAAGTCGCCAGTTGTCTTCTGTACGCATTGTCTCGATCTAGGTACTTCAGAGCAACCAGCGCTAAGCCTGCCATTATGGAATTACCATGGTACTTATAGCCAACATCCTGAACATCATAACGCCACTTATATGCACCTTTATTGGATGAACGAGCAAAAGTATCTTTATCAATACCTAACCAAGACAATTTACGAGCTTTCTGGTCGTACTTTTCTTCCTTAAAACAGATCATTCCTGAATCTGCAGTTGGCATATTTTTAACTGCTTGAAAGCTAAATACTGTTACGTCAGCATCAAAACCTACATGCTTACCTCTTAATCGAGAACCCGCCATATGCGCAGCATCAAGCACTAGCTTCAAATTATTTTCTTTACAGATTTGCTTTACCTCTTCGTAACGCCCGACGTTACCGCCGATACCAACAAAGATTACCGCTCGTGTTTTAGGCGTAATTTGCTTACGAACACTCTCAGGGTCAAGGCACAGATATTCATCAACGTCTGCAAATACAGGTTTCATGTTACAGTATTTGATCGCGTGGTTAGTCGACACAAAGGTCAATGGCGTAGATATCACTTCATCCTCATCATCCCACCCAAGGTCGGTTTTCATTACCTCTAACGCCAAATGCAAACCGACTGTAGCTGAAGATAGAAAGTGGGCATTTGGCAACGCTGTGTACTCTTTCCAGCGTTCTTCAATTTCGTTGGTTTTAAAACCTAGACCTGTCCACCCTTTTTCTAAACACTCGCGAACCTCTTCCAAGCATTCATCGACTCGAAAATTTGGGGTAAATAACTGAATTGCCATATATATTCCTCTGGAACACCGCCACGTTAACCAGGCGTTGCTACTCGCCAAACTATTGTTAAATAAACTCTACAACCGAAAAAACAACAAACGAAACGTAGCCAAAAATACTATCTACGAACTGCTGGAGGGTAATGCCTTATCAACACAAAAGTACAAGCTAATATAAGACCCAAAAACGTTCCCATAATGACAATCAACGCTCTTTTGGGCCTAATACGCTGTTCAGGTACTTTTGCTTCAGAAATTGTTTTAAATACATATTCCTCGCTAACCTCAGCTAGCATAAGCTTCTTAGTTTGCTCTTCAATCAATTCATAAAAAATACTGCGCATTTCCGCGATAGATGTTTTGTTAATCTGCTGTTTCAAATACGCTATGCTATTCTGTGCATCTTCACGATCACGCAATTTCATGTAGCTGTTTATTTCTTTAACAAGTAAGTCTACCCATCTTTTAGCAACATCTGGGGAGTAGTGCTCGGCTTCAATTCTAACTATTCCGGTCTTGCTATCTTGGCTCACGAAGATTCTGTTTGAAAGCGCTACGTAAAGCTCCCAGCTGGTAGGTTCATCGGGTAGATTCGCATCGAGTTTAGACCGCACCCATTCTTCCTTTTCGAGGTCATAGAGTTCCGGGTCGATAACTAGCTTTCTAGTAGACTTCTTCCAATCGGTAGCAGCAAAAGCTTCCACCTCCAAACCGTGTGTAGCAATAAATCGCTCAGCAAATCCCCAGGTTCGCATCACTTCAATAGCGGTTACAGATTTACTAACACCACTACTACCCCCGATGCTCATTCCTGCTAGAGATGCCAAGCCGCCAAACTGGCCTGCTAATCTGGAGAGTCCGCCACCATCCCCGCCATTTGAAACAGGAACCAACACTGCCGAAGCGCGATATTCATTTTTGACACTTAAAGCATAGAGAACAGAGCCAATCGCAAATAACAGTGTGATCAATATCACTATCAACTTTTTCTGAAATAAAACTCTAAACAGGACTCGTAAATCAACCTGTTCTTCCATTTTCGGTCCAGTTTGATCATATTCTTTATTATCCATTTCCACTTAAGACACCTGAGCTGTATTATCTTCTTTTAGTGAATAAGCAGGAATTACTGCGTTAGAACACAAATATTGAACAATCTTATCAACACATACATCTACGGAGGTCGTCGCTGTATCAACTACAATTTCAGGTTTCTCGGGGTTTTCGTAATCTGAGCTTATACCGGTAAAGTTTTTGATTTCACCGGTTCTTGCTTTTTTATACAAACCTTTAGGGTCACGGTCTTCACATACATCCAACGGAGTGTTAACAAATACTTCGATAAACTCTCCGTGACAAAACATATCACGAACCATGCGTCGTTCACTTCGAAATGGAGAAATAAACGCACTCAAAGTAATTATTCCCGCGTCAACAAACAACCCAGAAACTTCTCCAACTCTCCGAATATTTTCCACTCTGTCTTCATCAGAAAAGCCCAAGTCTTTATTTAAGCCGTGACGGACATTATCTCCATCAAGCAGATAAGTATGGTAGCCATTATCATGAAGCCATCGATCAAGGGCATTTGCCACAGTAGACTTACCGGCCCCACTCAGACCTGTAAACCAAATTAAACAAGGTTTTTGTTTCTTTAATTCAGAGCGTTCATCTTTTGCTACCGCCTGATCGTGCCATACAACATTATTTCCAGACATTTATAAACTCCCCACAGCAGCCGCACCCAACGCAATCTGATAAAAGATCTGACTCATATCACGCCACAAAATAACCTGATCAACCTTATCTGCATCTAGCGGCACGACAACTGTGTCGCCCGGCGCAAGCTGAGCATCATTACTTGCAAACCAACTAGACGAGTCAGGCATCTGAACCCCGCCATTCGCTTTAATAATGTAGATACGTTCATCATCTGCTTTATCTGTTAGGCCACCGCTACGCTCGATATAATCCCAGTAATCCAGCTCTTGTTCGAAGAGTTGAGATACAGGAAGCTGGACTTCACCAATGACTGTCACGGAGCTCTTTCTCTCGGGGATGAATAGTTCATCTCCATCCTTAAGAGATATTGAGTAAGCGTCTTGCCCTGCTATAACCTTCTCTAGATCAATAACTAGACGACCTAGGGCAGGAGTAGTCTTGAGTTTATCCAATAAACCCTGAGCCTCTCCTAAACCCTGAGCTTTACTTGCATCAAGCGTTGTTTGATTTGCTGCAACCACTTCGGCTTTGGCTATATCAGCCTCTAATCGCGCTTGCATTTCTCTTAGCTGCTGGGCCTGCTGAGCCTTTAAGTCTTCTCGTGTAAACATTGCTCCAGGTGCATAAGCATATTCAGTCAAACCGCCAGCACGTTCAATTACGTCTGCCAAGGTGTCGTTTTTATGGAAGGGGTAAACACCTGGGAACTTCACTTCGCCACGTAAGGTAATTTGTTTAGTCTCTGCCCATTCTGGAATTGCTTTAACGGTTAGTACATCTCTTGCCTGAAGCTTGCTTGATATGGCACTCGCATCAGAAAGTTGAATAACTCTTCTATCTTGTACTCTATCTTGCTGCTCATTAATGGTTGTTCTGTTCAATTCAGCGCTTGATAGGTAAGCTTTTTCTGTCAGGCCACCAGCGGCAGAAAGCAAGTTCTCGACAGTCATATTTTCAACTAAGGGATAAACACCTGGGTAACGAACGTTGCCACCGATAGATACTTCTTTTGAAGGAGTAGAAATACTTGCTTGCTGACGCAGTTCTTCCACTAACTTAACAACTTCTTCAGAGCGATCACCATATAGGCCAAAGAACACTAGCTCATCTAGGTCTTGTAGCACTGGATCTGCTTCGCTTTGCTGAGATTTCAATGCATCTGCGATTCTAAAAGAGTGAACACTTAATGTTCGCTCAGGTTTTGAATAGCGTTTGATTAACGCATAATTTAGGTCTGGCTCCGGCTTTAAGTATTCAATACTTTGAATGATATCACTCACTCGTAAACCGGGCGTCCAACGGCGCGTTTCGGCACGCTCTACATGGCCAGCCACTTTAATTACATTTTCTACCTTCGGCAGAATTTTAGGTAAGGTAATCTGGTCACCATTTTTTAAAGTGCGGTTTATATCAGCATTTAATGATAAGTCTAAATTCAGGAACTCACGTTCATTTTGCTCATTAACCCGTTCAAGCGTCGCGCCTTGAGGGTAAGCTGAAGCCAACATACCACCGGAATATGAGAGAAGATCAGAAACGGAGCCACTACCTTTAAGCTCATAATATGCTGGGCGTTTAATTTGGCCCTTTATTGATACTTGAGGGCCAACAGCTGGAATAAATACCACATCACCAGATTTGAGCTGTGCATCACCAGAGGTGTCGCCTTTTAGCAGCAAGTCATATACGTCGAGCGATTGAACAAGCTTACCTTTGCGTTTTAACTGAATATTACGCAGTGAACCCAACTCTGAAACACCACCACTCAACACTAGCGCATTGGTCATGGTCGAGAGAGAGCTAATCACATAGGAACCCGGTACACGAGCTTCACCCAATACAAAGACCCGAATCGAACGCAAGCTTCCCATCGAAACACTGGCTTTAACACCAATCATCTTTTGATCAATCGTCTTTTTTATTTTTTCTTTGGCTTCAGAGAAGTCTAGGCCAGCTAAACTCATTGGGCCTAAGTCAGGGATATAAACCTGCCCCTCCTGATCAACGACCAATTCGAAGAATTGGCTTTCTTTACCATAGAGATTCACTTTTAGTGAATCACCCGGGCCTAATACATAATCAGATGAAACAGGGATATCGGTAATAGGTGCAAAGGTCGTTGGCTGGCCGGCGAATAGGTCGTAGCCGAAAGCAGGCAGTTTGCCTTCTTCCATTTCAGTATTGGTGTTAATCTCTCCGCCCACAGACTCAGCTACTTGCTGCTGAGCCACTGGCATGACGCTGTTAGTTTGTGCAACCACAGGCGTTTGCGCAGCATTTACATTGGGAATATCCACACCAAACTGCTTGGCTAAACGAGCCTGCTCAGCTGCAGGTAGACCCTTAAACTGTTCGAGCTGCGCCGGTGTAGGCTGTAGGGCAATAGATTGAAGCGAGAATAAAGCTGCTATTACAAAAAGAAATGCACGCCCAGTGAGCCTTAGGCGAGAGAGTGTATCGATCATTCCTGATTCCATCATTATTAGAGAGTACTTCACTGTGATGACCATGCATGACGATCATCTTAATGGGCGCTAATTTAGCATTTAAAGGAGGGGCTTACTAGTTGGTGGAGTGGTCTATTTTAACATTTGTTTACATTATTTGATGTTTGTCATTCCTTGGAACCCTAAGAAATAAACATTTGAACCACCGAGGACACCGAGCGCTTCGCTACACAGAGGAAGAGATTGAGACACATCTAAAGAAAGCTATTATCTTTTCTCGGTGCAGGCCACAGGCCGCTCTGTGTTCTCGGTGGTGAATCAGCTTTTATGTCTTAATCTTTAAGGGATAAACCGATGAACCACCGAGGACACCGGGCGCTTCGCTGCACAGAGGAAGGGATTGAGACACATCTAAATGAAAGCTTTAATCTTTTCTCTGTGTAGGCCGTAGGCCGCTCTGTGCCCTCTGTGGTGAACCGTCTTTTATGTTTTGATCTTTAAGAAACAAACACTTGAACCACCGAGGACACCGAGCGCTTCGCTGCACAGAGGAAGAGATTGAGACACACTAAAAAGCTATTATCTTTTCTCGGTGTAGGCCGCAGGCCTCTCTGTGCCCTCTGTGGTGAATCTGCTTTTGCGTTTTGATCTTTAAGGGCTACTTCTCACTACTCCGAAATAACTTCTGCACTAAAACCTTCGAAATCTGACAAGTGCTTTTCAATTACTGAAATCACAATATCTAAATCGAGCGTTTGGTAATCATGCACTGCAATATTTCTTAAGCCAACCATTCGCTTCATCGCGCCAGAGATGTCGACCGTAATCAATTTTGCCCCTGCTAGAATATCGAAACTATCACGTGCCGACTGAGGTATTCCCAGCCGGTGCACGCGAATTAGATAATTTGCTATATCAATTGAGGCCTCACACGCTCTTTGAATATTCAATAAGACAGAATCTTGTTTGGTGTAATTTTGTTTAAACTCTGCCTCGCTAGTAAATTCCTCGCGAACTCGCTGCAAACACCGTTTTATTGTTGCGAGTTTATTCAGTATGACATCATCCATGCTTCATTCCTTTAAGCTGAGCGACAAAGTCAGCCATAATCGCTTCACGCCCCTCTTGTAAACGGCCATACATGCTGAGAACACGCGTTTCGAAAGGCATCGCAGCGTCACAAGCATCATACAGCAACTGACCTCGCTCTATAATTTGCACATTCAAAACCGTGGTCGATTGAAGCAAGTCAATCAAATCAACTTCTGCACAACAGGTATTTGCCAGGAGCTCTTTAAGCTCCCATAAGGTAGATACGGGTATTTTTTTCTCTGCCATGACTGCGATATCCCAGTCACTCGAAGGTCGAGCTTCATTAGTAGCTCTTGAGCCAAAGAGGTAAATCAATTTAACACTTGGTAGATGTTTTTTTATTAGAGAAACCAGCTCGGAGTTTTCCATATCGCTTAAACCGTTTCAGTGGCTTTGTCATTTTATGATCTAGATAATAGACAGAATAACACGAGTGATAGGATCTTGCTTATGACGGCTTTGATATTTTTATTTCTCTGTGTAGGCCGCAGGCCTTTCTGTGCACTCTGTGGTGAACCTGCTTTTGTGTTTTGATCTTTAAGGGACAAACATTTGAACCACAGAGGGCACCGGGCGCTTCGCTGCACAGAGGAAGGAATTGAGACACATCTAAAAAAAGCTTTGATCTTTTCTCTGTGTAGGCCGCAGGCCTCTCTGTGCTCTCGGTGGCAAATCATCTTTTATGTTTTGATCTTTAAGGAACAAACACTTGAACCACCGAGGACACCGAGCGCTTCGCTGCACCGAGGAAGTGATTAAGAAATACTAAAAAGCTTTTTATCTTTTCTCTGTGTAGACCGTAGGCCGCTCTGTGCTCTCTGTGGTGAATCGTCTTTAGTATTTTGACCTTAAAGACTTAAAAGTGATTGAGCCTGCTTATC
>NZ_LWFZ01000741.1:0-616 GCF_001635225.1 Oleiphilus sp. HI0086 | reverse complement strand
ATCACCAACAAAGTCACTCGACGCTAACGGCTCTTCGGTGTAGTGGAAAATACCAAATTTATCGGCACCAGCCTTTTCGGCTAACAATGCGTTCACATCATTAGTATTAACGGCCATATCTACATACAACGATAACTCTATCGCTGAAACATTAATCGTAGGGACTCGCATAGCAGTCGCAGTTAATTTACCTTTCAAGTCAGGCAAAATACGCTCAACACCTTTCGCCAAACCTGTGTCGACGGGAACCACATTGTTCATCGAGCTTCGAGTACGCCTAAGATCCTGATGATGATAGGCATCGATCGTTGGCTGATCATTCATAGCGGAGTGAATAGTGGTAAGCGAACCAGCTACAATACCGAAGCGTTCATCTATAGCACTCAATACTGGCACAACAGCATTACTAGTACATGACGCACACGAGGCGATTATGTCGCCACTATCTAAGCCAAAATGATTTACACCATAGATCACTGTCTTATCGAAGCTTTCATCACCTGGTTGAGAAACAAGCACGCGCCCGGCACCAGACTCCAAATGACCGGAAACCTGCTTAAGAGAACTAAAGCGACCAGTACACTCCATGACTAAATCTATACCCAGATCCTCCCAA
>NZ_LWFZ01000740.1:0-12513 GCF_001635225.1 Oleiphilus sp. HI0086 | reverse complement strand
TCCCGGAGCGCTGGTGGTTCTAATATCGGTTCTGCTTATGGCAGCGATATTAAGATCAACCGTCTCCTGGCAAGCCACTCTGGCTGCCGGAGGAGTAATTAGCCTGCTTACAGGCATTGTTGCTCCTTATCTTATGCCAGAGTTGATTGAAACCCTAATGGGGTTGGCTGAAGAGTTCTTTAAGCAGCTCGCAGAAGAGTCGCAGCAAGAATACGATGCTAATTTACAAGAAGGTTTCAAATTGCTACTGGTAGCAAGCTTTGCTTCATCCTTTTTCGGGATGGCTGTTATATCGCTGTTTTTAGCGCGATCCTGGCAGGCAAGCTTGTATAACCCGGGTGGTTGGCGAGAGGAGTTTCACCAGATACGCTTAACTGCGCGTATGGTGATGGGCCTGGTTTTGTTGATTGTGATCTTACCTGTGCTGGGCGTGAGTCCTGCCTTGGTTATCGCAGTCGCTGTGGTTCCGATTATGGTTTGCGGTTTTGCCTTGGTGCATGCCGTGATAGCGAAGCGAAAGCTTGGCGGGCAGTGGTTAATTGGCATTTATTTCTCGGCCATATTGCTGTTTCCAACTGTATTGATGCTGATAGCTTTGTTAGCCTTACTAGATAGTTTGGTCGACTTTAGAGCTAGAATGCAGGCGCCAGAATAGTAAAAGCATGAAACGCTGATTAGTTACATGAAACTAATTTGAGAAATCTAGAAAATAGAGGATCACGAGATGGAAGTTATTCTACTCGAGAAAGTTGGAAAATTAGGTGGTTTGGGTGACAAGGTAACTGTTAAGGCAGGTTACGGTCGCAATTTCCTATTACCATACGGTAAAGCTGTAGCGGCAAATGAAGCAAATGTTGCTGAGTTTGAAGCACGTCGTGCTGAGCTTGAAAAAGCTGCTGCTGAGAAGCTTGCTGCTGCTGAAGCGCGTGCTGAGCAATTGAATGAGAAAGAAGTAACTATCGTTTCCAAAGCGGGTGACGAAGGTAAGTTATTCGGTTCAATTGGTGTTCGCGATGTTGCGGATGCAGTAACGGCTGCTGGCGTTGAAGTTGCTAAATCAGAAGTTCGTCTTCCTGAAGGTGCGATTCGTAACGTTGGTGAGTTTGATGTTGCGATTCAATTGCACAGTGAAGTAACAGCGATCATTAAATTGATCATTGTTGCGGAATAAGCTTCTGAAATAAGTAGTCAGATAGCTTTGACTAAACATGGTAAGAAACGTTGCCATGGTAGAGTGATTTGAAAATATAAATTACTCTCTGATACGGCCCGAATATATATTATATTTCGGGCCGTATTCATTTATGCTCTACAAAACTAAGCATTGCACTTTTATGATCTATCAGAGGTGAGAGTCTTGTCAGTACTTGATCAGGATACACAGAAACTAAAAATACCTCCCCACTCAATCGAAGCGGAACAGTCAATACTGGGTGGCTTGATGCTGGACAACAGTAAGTGGGATGTAGTCGGTGACAAAGTCCTGGAAGAGGATTTCTATCGTCAAGATCATCGTTTGGTTTATCGAGTAATTGCTAAGTTAGCGACGGGTGGTAATGCTCTAGATGTAGTGACGGTTGCTGAAGAGCTTGAACAAATGGGCGAGCTCGAAAATGCTGGCGGTATGGTTTATCTGGGGCAGCTCGTCGAGCGCACGCCAAGCGCTTCTAACGTTAGGGCCTATGCAGAAATCGTTCATGAGCGAGCAGTACTTAGACGATTAATAAGTGCCTCGGGAGAAATTACAGACAGTGCTTTTAACCCCCAGGGGCGGACAACCTCAGAGCTTCTAGATGAGGCTGAAAGGAAGGTTTTCCAGATCGCTGAGAATAGTGGTGGGAAAGACAGTGAAGGGCCTCAATCAGTAAACCCTATCCTAACCAAGACGCTAGAACGTATTGATGAGCTGTTTAATGCCTCGGGTGGTATTACCGGTGTCACGACGGGTTTTAGAGACCTGGATGAGATGACCTCCGGTCTTCAGCCTTCGGACCTGGTTATCGTTGCGGCTCGACCTTCGATGGGGAAAACGGCCTTTGCAATGAACCTGGTTGAGGCCGCCTTAATTAAAGCAGAGAAGCCTGTATTAGTATTTAGTATGGAAATGCCGGCTGACTCAATACTAATGCGTGTTATCTCCTCATTAGGGCAGATTAACCAAACCAGAGTACGTTCCGGTAAGCTGGAAGAGGATGATTGGCCACGCTTGACCTCTGCGGTGAGCATGCTCAAAGACAAGCCCCTCTTTATTGATGATACGGCAGGTTTGAGCCCGACGGAGGTTCGATCTAGAACTCGGCGTGTCGCGCGAGAAATTAAGCAGGATATAGGTCTCATCATGATCGACTACCTTCAGCTGATGCAGGTTCCTGGCATGACGGAAGGTAGAACAGCAGAGATTTCTGAGATATCGCGATCTTTAAAAGCTTTGGCGAAGGAAATGAACTGTCCGGTGGTAGCCTTGTCTCAGTTAAACCGTGGCTTGGAGTCTAGGCCGGATAAGCGCCCTATGAACTCAGACTTGCGTGAGTCAGGAGCAATCGAGCAGGATGCCGATGTTATTATGTTTATCTACCGTGACGATTATTATAACGAGGATAGCCCTGATAAAGGTATGGCCGAGATAATCATTGGTAAGCAGCGTAACGGGCCGATTGGTAAATGTAAATTATCATTCCAGGGGCAATATACTAAATTTAATGATTTGTCTCACGCTGATTATGGAAACGAGTTTTGATCGAAAAGCTTAGGCGGGCAGAAGGTGTTAATTTGTGTCTTGAGGGTGAGGGCTTTTCAGGCGGTCGTCCATTATATCTTGAAGTAGACGGGCAGGCTTTTCGTCATAATATAAAGCGTGCAGCAGAAATATCGAAGGCTACTTCTTTAATGGTGGTGCTTAAAGCCAATGCCTACGGTCATGGTCTGATCGAGATGGCAAGGCTTGCTGGCCAGCATGACTTGGCAGTGGCAATTCCCGAAGAAATGCGCCAATTGCGTGAGGCTCAGCTCGCTAATCGAATATGGGTACTTGAAGGACCTTTTGCTAAGGCCTGTATCGAGGATACAAGCAATGTGATTTGGGTGGTCCATAGCTTATGGCAGTTGGCGCTGTTTGAAAATCAAACTCAGGCTTCTGAGTATAAAGTTTGCTTAAAGCTTGATACCGGAATGAATCGCCTGGGTATGAATAGCGAGGACTTTGCACTTGCATTGAAGCGAATTGAGTCAAATCAGTACCTCTCGCTCTATGCTTGTATGACGCACTTCTCAGCAAGTGATTTGCCAGGGGGGGAGCAGGTAGATCAGCAGCTTCAGCGCTTTAATTCTGTTATACAAGATATTGAGTCGGATGAGCTCTTACTGAGCACGGCTAACTCCGGTGGTATTCTATATTATCCTCATAGCCATAAAGATATTGTTCGACCTGGTATTATCTTATATGGCGCAATGCCGTCACCAGAGAAGCAAGACCAGAATTTTGATTTAAAGCCGGTGATGAAATTAAAGTCTGCAATCATGGCTGTTAGAGAGCTTTCTATCGGAGAGCGTGTTGGCTATGGCGGCCGCTGGCGAGCATCTCGTGAATCACGAATTGCAACAGTCGCTTGCGGTTATGGTGATGGTTATCCCCGACATGCACCAGATGGAACGCCGGTAGCGGTTTTTGATTCCGCGTCACAATCCTTTGTTCGAGCCCCGCTTGTAGGGCGGGTATCGATGGATATGTTGGCAATTGATATAACGGATATTCCTTCTTGTGGTCTTGGCAGTCCTGTTGAGCTGTGGGGGGATTATATTAAGGCGGACGAGCTTGCATCTTTGGCTGGTACGATTGCCTACGAGTTATTTTGTAGTATTACTACTCGTGTTCCAAGGCTGTTGAGTGGCGAATAGAGTATTCGCCACTGGGCCTTTTTAAGGTGCTTCTTCGAGGAGTTCTTCGCTCTCTGATGGTTCTTCAGAAGTATCGTCATACATAAACTTCATGTCGCCAAAAGAGCCTGTCGGGTTGATGAAAGAAAGGCTGCTCGGAAAGAAGTAGGTCTTGACCGGTGCGTCATGTTCATAGCTATCTTTAACTTTCACCTCACCATGAAATTGGCTCTTTATGTCAATATCGATAACCTCTGCGATGTTGCCAGGCAAAGTCCCTATTAGAGCGCCATGCCCCAAGTCATGATCTTGATTATACTGATAGATATTAGGGTTAATGAGAGCGGGAATAGTTTTCTCTCCAACACTTAGTAATGTCGTATCATTTGAGTTGATGATAGCCTGTTCTACGGGGGCACCCGAGCTATCAAATAAGTTGGAAATTCGTCCCCATATTGAGTTCGCAATATCTGGGAAATGACTTGTATAGAGTTCGCTGTCGAAATTTTGAGCAAACAATTGTGGCTGGCCGTCAGTTTCACGCTCGAGGTGAATGAGTATGTTGTCGTCGCTGCCCTCAATATAGCTCGTATAAGTATCTGATGAAGGAAGCCCTGCCGATTCTATAAAAAGACCTAGATCTCCGGTTAACTGGACCGAGGAGCTGGAGTCGATGTTAGATTGCTGGTTATCTTCAGCAAAAAACTTGCGAATGATGATGTTCTGCGATGTGCTGATCATTCGAATGTCTTCTACTTCTGCCGCTGAATACTCCTTGAGCGTGGTAAGGGTCTCTTCGGTGGATACACCTTCAATCATATGAAGATTAAGTCCGTCACGTATATACAGTCTATCAGTCTCTTGATGATAGGAAAGTTGAGAGTCTTCAGGGTTTTGAAATACAAAAATTGGTGTTTCAAAGCGATCTTCACGTTCTTCAACATGGCCGCGATCAAATATTGCTAGAGTGGGGAGTTTAATTAAGGCGTCGTTATGTCTGAACAGAATAGCATTCTCAATATAGGTGAACCATTGATCTTGGTTATTCTTATAGTTTGGGTCTCGGTTGATTAGCTCAACGCCAAGCTCAGTAAGACCAAATGAGTATTCGAGAGTGTCAAAATTACGATCAGATTCTTTAATATAGAATTCATATTGATTCTTTAGGTAGTTAAATCCAAGGTAGCCAAACTCTTTGGTTGAGGTGTTATAAACCGGGTGCTCGGCGTACATTAAGGCTTCACTTGAATTTGTTACTCGTCCAACCCAGGCCTGACTTTTCTCAAACGAGGTTTCCTGGTTGCTTGCTAAAGAGTGGACTTCATCTATTTCCTCTTTACTTAGGTATAAATGTTCTTCGTGGTTACCGTAGAAAAAATCGTGCTCGTGGGTGTGGTAGTGAGGGTGGTTGTTAGGGTCGAAAGGCAAGCCATCATCGCCAATCTCGCCAGCTTCGTAGGCGTGATCGTGGTCATGGTCATCTGTATGAGTATGGGAGTGGCTACTAACATGAGTATGGCTATTGATAGATATACGGCGAATCTCATACTCGGTATCTGGGTCTTGTTCTAGGTCAATTTGGTAGTAATTGAATGTGCTGAGAGCACAGTCCTCGGGTGCTGTTTTTACATATAGTTTATGTTCATTTTTGTACAGTATCTCATCAATGAGTCGGTTTTCTTCATCAAGGGTTAGAGACGGCCGAATATCGCAAATAAGAGGGGGCTTGCCATCCACAGGCTCAAAATTGACAATTGGGTGGGCATAGCGAGTCACTAATTCGAATAAAAATATAGAGGAACCTTTGCTGTAAGCAATAAGCTCAGGAAGCAAGGTGTGTATAAGTGAAGAATTGCTGTCGTCACCTTGAACTTCTTCTGCCTCGTCGGTGTCTAGATATACAATGTGGCCTTCAGGAGAGCTAACTAAAGTTGGGTTTTCATCGTCTGGCCCAATGAATAGAGAAAGTCGCGCTGCGCTGTCCTCGGTAAAATGGGCTTCTACAATCTTGCTTTCGCCTGATTCCGGGTCGAACTCATATAGTGAGTTGTTTTTAATAAATGGAAAGTTCAAATTTTCGATTATTGGTGGCAACTCGGTGGTGGTTTTGTTTGACTCAGAGCAAGCTGCTATACCCATCATCAAAATGGCTAATATTAAAAGTCGTGAATGCATTTTCATCTGCTTGGTAACCCTATTCCTTTTGTAAATGCGTAAACTCAATGAACGCTGCTCAAAAACTACATGCCATCGACTAATAATAACGATAGAGATTGATCTTCAATATCAGGATCTGGTGTTTCTTGACTGGGGTTAAAAATGAAGCTGAAATTGGCGCGCTGCTCGACCCCCTCAAGAGAGTAGGTCGCTTCAAAGTTTAGAAAGCTATAATAATCGTTGATGACGCTTCCATTCATGAATTCGAGGTTTGATAATTCATGGAAGATACCGTAGCTAAAGTCAACGGAGCGGTGCTCTTTATTCCCATTTTCATTCTCTCGTGATGACTGTGCCAGCGCACGGCCATTATCTTTGTCTTCATCATATTTATACAGATAGGCTCCAGAAAGCTGCCGCGTCCCACTAACATTCTTAACTGGCGACGATGATATGAGTAAAGGTAAGTCATCTTGATTTCTCATATCCTTAACAAAAATGAGGGTGCTTTCCTCGAAGCTTGTTGGTTCGTAGTTGCTGTTCTTTTTCGTCAAAATATGCGCTTGTGAGCCTGACTCGCTATTGTAGGAGTTGAAGTGGAATGTATCGTCATTGATGTAAATCGAAATTTCTTCGGACTCATCTATATTGCTCTCGTTTCCTGTCTCATAAATGACAGTTAGCAAGTCATCTTTTCCAGTCTCTTCGGTAAGTAGTAGCAACTCGTTTGCGCTGTTTAGTCGATAAGTTAGCGAAACATCTTCCGTACTCTTGCTATTACTATAAATAAGCTCAAACCGATCACTTTCGTATAGATAAAGGTCGTTTTCAACCTGGATTACAAAGTTACTTTGCTGAACTGGCTGGCTGGTATTAAGGGTAAGGTTTGTATAACCGTTGAGCGTTAATGTTGGCGTATCAAATATAGCGTTAATGCGTGCTTGTATAGGAGTTGAGCTACTTGTTGGGTCATCGACAGTAAATAGATATGAAGTTGGTATAACAAATAAGTTAGATCCTTGCTGGGCCAATATCTTGTTATTTGATACTTGAGTAAAAGTAAGGGGTTCTGTGAAAGGGAGTTGTGTACTCCATTCTATTGTTTGTATTTCGTTAAAACGGTCTATTTCTGCATAGTTAAAAGATAGTTCGGAAGAGTTGTTGTTATAGCTAAGGTAGCCATAGTTTCCTTGCCATACTGATGAAATTACTTTTGCTGAATCGTAGTCAATAACTAACTCGGGATCTTGTTTTCCCTCAGAAACGACGCTGTGTTCAAAGATTGTGAAGATGTTCTCATCAATCAGAGTAGAAAAATCAATTTTTTCATAGAAAATATCGCCATCACAAGCGGTTGAAGCCGAAACATGAAGGATGATTTCAGGAAGGTGTTTAGTGCTGACATTGGACTCTTTTCGGTCTTGAAAAGCGTGGGTTGTAGGCATTCTAATAGCTGAGATACCACAAATATGGCTACTTAGATTTGCTAATACATAATGTTTGTTATTGTTGGCTTTGTCGAGATCGAAGAGGTTTATAACGCTTTCTTCTTGCGAGTTTCTCGTTACATAGGCTATGTATTCGAAACCTTGTTTTTCTTCATCTATGTCGAAAGCTAGTGCGGTCTGAAAGTCGTTAGTTGCTTCAGCAAAATCGGCGAGCTTGTAGGTTATAAGGTTGTCATTCTTGATAGTGTAGTAGCTGATAGTGTTATCAACAGTATTAATATAGGCGTTATAGGTATTCACCTCAGGTGGATCCACAGGCGTCTTATGGTCGGTGGTACATGCCGTCAAAAAGAAAATGCCTAGTGGCAGTGTTAGCGATCCTAGCAAAGAGTGAAGGTTAGGCAATAAAGCTCTCATTAGCGAATGCATCCTGATTATGTAATGATGATTTTATTAGGGCATGTAAATACAATTAACCACTGAGTATATCTGTCTTACATAGTGAAAAAAAATCTAACAAAAATGAATGGGATAAGGTTCACACTATTAAGGTCGCTCAGGTTCAATTTGACCGTCACTGGGCTCGTTGAATTGATTTAGTATTCCCTTAAATTGCATTTATCAAAGTAAACAGAGTTAGCCATAAGTGTAAGTCAGGCTTCCATCTAAGCTGTAAATATCTAATAATTCAAATCTATTCCTACTCAAAAAATAATAATAGGAGACAGTTATGTGCCGGTGTTTGGTGACAGGAGCAACAGGTTTTATTGGGAAACTTTTGGTAGAAGGTCTTCTTAAGCAAGGGCATGATTTGCTTGTGTTGGTGAGGAATCCTGATACTGAAAAATGCAGCGAACTTATTTCTAAGTGGCGAGCTTTATCCTTAGTGCTAGACAATGGTTCTTCGTTGGATGTTTGGTGTGGCGATTTAAATAGCCAGTTTATGGGGCTCGATAAGACTTTATATAGTTTTTCAGATTTTGATCATGTTTTTCACCTTGCAGCAGTGTACGATCTGGGGGCGCCTGAAAAACTCGTTATGGAAACGAATGTCCAAGGTACGGAGCGTTTGTTTAGCACGCTGGTTTCTTCAGGTTTTGCTGGTCGAGTTCATATGCTCAGCTCGATGGCTGTGGCAGGAGACTTTCAGGGCACCTTTTCCGAGGATATGTTCGATGAAGGTCAGGAGCATTCGCATACCTATCATTTGAGTAAATTTCAGTCCGAGGCTTGTGCCCGTCGTTTTAGGGATGAGCATAATATGGACTTAAGGATTTATCGGCCTTCTGCAGTAGTAGGCGACTCAACAAGCGGTGAGATTGATAAAATCGATGGGCCATACTATATGTGCCTGTTAGTAAGTTTTTTAAAGCGATATTTACCTTCATGGGTGCCAATCCTTGTTCCTAAGTTAAAGGCAAATCTCGATGTTGTACCTCGGGACTACCTTGTTGAAGCTATATTGCTCTTGAGTCAGTCTGAGGACTTGGGGGGGCAAACTTGTTTTCACCTGACCGGCACGCAGTCACTACCTTTACATAAAGCTTTTACGCAAATTCTTCGTGCAGCAGATGGTCCAAAAGTTGGCTTTTCTTTGCCTGTAAGGTCTTCAGGTATACAAGGTGGCGTGTTTAAGCAACTAGGTATGCTAAAGCAATTGAAGGCAGTTCAGATCGCTCTCGATGGACTTTTCGAAAAGCTAGGTATTCCTTCGTCAGTCTTTTCAGCACTAATGCCAGGCCTGAAATTTAGTGCAGATTCAACACAGAAACTTTTAGTTAAACAGGGCTTGCGAGCCCCAGCATTTGAAGATTATGTCGATCTGTTATGGGACTACTACAATCGCTATTTGGACCCTGCTAAGAACAGAGAGAACTTGGCTGAACTCGCCCTTAAAAATAAAACTGTTTTAATTACAGGCGGCTCAAGTGGAATTGGCTATGCGAGCGCCAAACGGGCTCTGAGTTATGGTGCTCGAGTTATTCTGGTTGCCCGGCATCAAGATAAACTAAATGAGTGTAAAGAGGCATTAATTGCCAGCGGTGTAGACCCAGAACGAATCGACATCTATACGTGTGATTTATCCCATTTTGATGAGTGTGACGCGCTTGTTACCTATATAGAGGATAAGTACGTTTCACTTGATGTTTTGTTTAGTAATGCTGGACGCTCAATTCGTCGTTCTCTTTCTCGCTCTGAAGGGCGTTTCCATGATTTGGAGCGAACGATGCAGTTAAATTATTTTGGGGCTTCGCGCTTGATTTTGGGGCTTCTTCCTTCCATGGTCAAAAATGGTGGAGGGCATATTCTTCATTCTTCTTCAATGGGTACTATGGCTGTCACGCCACGTTTTGGGCCTTATATGGCAAGCAAATCTGCTATGGATGCGTTGTGTGACTCACTGGCTGCAGAGTTTGCTAACCGGGATATAAGTGTCACCTCGATAAAATTCCCCTTGGTTAAGACCGAAATGGTTGCGCCAACGAAAGAATATAAAAATGCCGACCTGGTAAGCGCCGAGGATGCGGCACAAATGTTTATTGATGCGGTGATAGATAAGCCCAGAAAGCAACTTACCGGAATGGGCCTGTTTTTGGGGGCTATATCTTTATATGCGCCAGAATTAGTAACCCAGATCTATAACTACCTTTATCAAATATGGCCTGATGAGCAAGGAGAGTACCCCGAAATGGGCTTGGATAGGGCGCTTTTGACAAGTATTGTGCCGAACTCACCTTTATAGGGCTGTCATCAGTAGTGATATTTTTGAGCTAGTTAATTCTGTCGGGTGCTTCGTTTTTTACTTCTGATCCAGGGTATTTGTGTTCTTGTTTATAGCGTAAATATTCTTTTATGTACGTGCCAAAATACTTATCCAGATAATGAAGCGCCCCGGCATAGTTGCCTTTAAAGCGTGCATGATGAAAGTCGTGGTAAACCGGGCCGTCATATAAAGGCAAAAACCGCAAAGGATTCCATGGAAAGTCATAGCCTGCATGGCCGTCAGCGGCTTCAATATTTCTAATAATAATCCAGGCATAGAGCACATAAAGATGGCAGCCAAGTAAAATAGGGCCGAGCATGGCTAGACTGCCGATCAAGATGAACTCGATAACATGAAAGTAGTTACCGTCTAATGCGCAGGTGTTGTGAATTCTATGATGGACCGAGTGAACCTTGCGTAGCATCCATTTGTTTTCATGTAGCCAGCGATGCATTAAATAGAAAAGAAAGTCATCCAACAAAAGAAAAAAGATAATTTGAATTACCCAGACGTACCAAGCTGGTATAGGGCCTTCGTGAATATCGCTATAACGGAGAATTGGCCAAAAGATAATGAGGAGCACAAGCATGATCAGCGAATTGAAGCTGATTCTAGCGATATTGGGCCAGAAATATTTTCTTACCTGGAAGGGTTTGTCTTGAATTTTATAGGGCTTTGCCCAATCTGGGTCAAGCCAAGCAAGAATTGTCCAGGGGGTGGCAACGACAAGAAAAGTACCGACACTCAGGGCGAGTGTCGCGACGGGAAAGGCTAAAAACATAGGGTCTTGATACAGTTCAAATAGTTCGTTGAGTTGTTCTATCATTGTTCGTTAGTCCCTTATAGGCTCGTGTTGGGTGTCAGTAGTGCTTTAAGCTCTTGGGGGAGTGCATAGGTTTTTGAACTAGCTGGTAGCAGATTGGTGTCACGAGAGTTGAACGTGTGCCAATAGACAAAAGTTTTATCTTTCTCGGCTTGAGCGTGACTCAGTACTGCTGCCGCAGTTTTCGCTGTATAGGTTGATTCGAGGTTTATATGATGAGCTGCAAATAGCTTGAGCGCGGCCTTACTTGCTGTGGTGCTTAAACCGTAGCCATCACCGAAAAAATAATTGTTTAAGTGTATTTGGGGCGCTTTTTTTATTTCCAGCTTGTCGGATCGATGCTTTAAATAATTAGCCGTTCTCATCATCAGTTTAGCAATAGTTTTATCTGTGCAAGTTTCAATGGGGCCGAGATGCGATGGGGCGACACGAACGCCAATGACTTTGGTTTTTAGTCCCAGTAAGTTACAGCCAAGGGTCAAGCCGGCAAGTGTTGCGCTAGAACCCACAGGACAGTATAGATAGTCAGGTTCGGGAATTAACTGAGCATCAATTTGCATTTTCAGTTCAAAAGCAGCATTGACGAAGCCGAGGCAGCCAACAACATTTGAGCCTCCTGCGAACAAGCTATAAGTCTGCCTTTTCTCAAACAAGCTTCGTTGATAAAAATGGAAAGCCGTTTTAGCGATCGTTTTTCTGTAGTCCAGTTTTGCACCAAGTTCCCACATTAGCCGAAGATTGTTAAGAACGGTGTCTGATATGGCCTGATCGAATAATATAATGTTGGTAGAAAGCTTGTACTTACTGCCAAAATAAGTGGTCGCAACGCCATGATTACTGCCGATTGCTCCAAATGTTAAAATACGCTTCTTGTTCGCTTCCAACGCATCGGCGAGGATGAACTCAAGCTTCCTAACTTTATTTCCTCCGTATTCTGAGTGACTTAAATCGTCTCTTTTTATCCATATATTAGAAGGAGGTCCTCCAAATTTTGTGATAGGTGCAGGAAGGTCTGCAAAATTCAAGCAAGGACAGGCACTTTTAAGTTCCGGGAAATGTTCAAAAATAGCTTTGTTCATCGTATTATTGTTGTTTGTTGTACTAATGTTGATAAGTATTGTGTTTGATAATAAATATTAGAGCTGCGCTAGCGTAGAATTATTCTTTAGGTATTTATTGACATATTGCGACCTTAAAGGCCGCTTGGGCAAAATTCGTAGTTCTTGTATACTTGAATGATTAGCTTTCGACACTTTTTACGTAAAATTAAGGCAAGGTTTGTTATGCAAAAGATAAGGTTTATAGCAATTACTGCTTTGTCTGTATTGTTAAGTGCATGTGCCGCAGTGTATCACGCGGCGGAAGAAGGGAATTCAGGGTATAGGGATCTAAAAGCTGGGAAAGGGATTTTTTATGTGGAGTATACCGAGAGTGCGAATCGTAGTTGG